>NZ_JBTUJH010000083.1:0-10892 GCF_058343375.1 Alterinioella sp. | reverse complement strand
AACGCGCCGCCATCGTCATTGACGGAGAATGCGCCGTTTTCGTCCAGGTCAACGCCTGCGCCGAAGGTCAGGCCGTTATCGGTTTCGCCCGACATGCGGAACAGAACGTCGATATCGGTGAAGAACTGGGTTTCGATGCCGTCGCCGCCAAAGATACCCATCTCGGCCCAACCGGTGATGGTGACCTCTGCGGATGCAACACCAGCGGTGGCAACCAGCGCTGTCGTTGCGAAGAGAACCTTTTTCATGGTTTTTCCCTCGTTAGATAAAAAGCTCCCCAACCGGAGCATCCGAATTGGGTATGCCTTTCAATCTTCTCTTGGGCGCTGGAATGCAAGAAATCGGGCCGGATATGGGCGATGTTGCCACGGCCATGATGCAGACATGTCACAGTCAACGCATCCCCCGCGCGATTTTAAGACCTTGCCGCACAATTGGCCCTGCGATACCAAGGCTTAACAGCAAAACCCCGGGTCACAAGAAGGCAGATCGCAACATGTTCGGAATCAGGAGCAAACTCATCGTGATGTTGCTTGCGGTCAGTGCAGTGTCCGCCTGCGGCGGCATCGGCAGTGGCGGGTCCGGGTTTGGTGGTGGCGGCGGGTCCGGTTTTGGCGGCATCCGCAATGCGGAGATAAGCCAGGAATCACGTGCGCGCCTTGTCGAATCCGGGGCCCTGCCCGACCCCAACCGGCAATCCATCTTCGATCTGTTTACCAATAACGACGATCCCAACACCACTGTCGAGGTCAACCGGTATATCTGGAACGCCACGCTTGAGATCCTTGATTTCATGCCGATCGAGGCGGCCGATCCGTTTTCCGGCGTGATCGTCTACGGCTACGGCACGCCGCCCGGTGGCGGCCGCGCCTACCGCGCCACGGTTTACGTGACCGACCCGGCGCTGGATGCCAGGTCGCTGCGGGTGGCCCTGCAATCGCGTGGCGGCGGTGCGGTCAGCCGTGAAACCGCCCGCGCGGTCGAGGATGCGATTCTGACCCGCGCCCGCCAGATCCGCATTCGTGAAGGTGACCTCTAGAAATCTCGCCCGACCCCTCCTAAAGACATCGCCGGGCCCCTGCGCCCGGCGTTTTCATATCCAGACCCAAGGAACAGACCATGGCCCGCTTTGACCCAGCTGTGACCGAACCGAAATGGCAAAAGGCCTGGGATGACGCTGGTGTATTTCGCGCGACACGCGACGCGAGCAAGCCGAAATACTATGTGCTGGAAATGTTTCCCTACCCGTCGGGCCGCATCCATATGGGGCATGTGCGCAACTATACGATGGGCGATGTCATCGCGCGCTACAAATCCTCGACCGGGCATAACGTGCTGCATCCGATGGGTTGGGATGCCTTCGGGCTGGCCGCCGAAAACGCCGCCATGGCCAAAGGCATTCATCCCGCCACCTGGACCTATCAGAATATCGCCGACATGAAGGCGCAGCTCAAACCGCTTGGCTTTTCGCTGGACTGGAGCCGCGAGATTGCCACCTGCCACCCGGAATATTACCGCCACCAGCAGGCCATGTTCATCGACATGCTGGATGCCGGTCTGATCTATCGCAAGAACGCCGTGGTGAACTGGGATCCGGTCGATATGACAGTGCTGGCCAATGAACAGGTCGAGGCCGGGCGCGGCTGGCGATCGGGCGCATTGGTGGAGCGGCGCGAGCTGACGCAGTGGTTTTTCAACATCTCCGATTATTCCGAGGAATTGCTGGCGGCGCTGGATGGGCTGGAAAACTGGCCCGCCAAGGTCCGGCTGATGCAGGAAAACTGGATCGGCAAGTCGCGGGGGCTGCAATTCAGCTTTGAGCCTGTGGGTGGCGGCGCGCCGATCTCTGTCTACACCACCCGGCCCGACACGCTGATGGGTGCGAGCTTTGTCGGCATCTCGCCCGATCATCCCATTGCCAAGGCGCTTGAGGCTGACAACCCGGATATTGCCGCCTTCATCGCCGAATGCCGCAAGGGTGGCACCACGGAAGAAGCCATTGAAACGGCAGAGAAACTGGGGATGGATACCGGCATTCGGGTGCGCCACCCGCTGAACCCGGATTGGGAATTGCCGGTCTGGATCGCCAATTTCATCTTGATGGACTATGGCACCGGCGCGATTTTCGGCTGCCCGGCGCATGACCAGCGTGATCTCGATTTCTGCCGCAAATACGATCTGCCCGTCATCGACACGTTCTTTGCGCTGGATGATCCCACGCCGGTCACGAATACGGCCTTTGTGCCGCCCAAGACCGACAAGGTGCAATGGGTTGACCATTTTGCAGGCCTTGATGTGGCGACCGGCCAAGAGGCCATCGACGCGACCATTGATTTCGCCGAGACACAGGGTTGGGGCGAGGGCGTCACCAAATACCGCCTGCGCGATTGGGGCCTGTCGCGGCAACGCTATTGGGGCTGCCCGATTCCGGTGCTGCATTGCGACAGGTGCGGCGTGGTGCCCGAGGCCAGGGAAAACTTGCCGGTCAAGCTGCCCGAAGATGTGACGTTCGACATTCCCGGCAACCCGCTGGATCGCCACCCCACCTGGCGCGACGCGCCTTGCCCGAAATGTGGTGGGGCCGCCCGGCGCGAGACCGACACGATGGACACGTTCGTGGACAGTTCCTGGTATTTCGCCCGCTTCACCGCGCCGCGCGCCGACACGCCCACCGATCTGGCGGATGCGGATTACTGGATGAATGTCGATCAATATATCGGCGGCGTCGAACACGCGATTCTGCACCTGCTCTATTCCCGCTTCTTCGCCCGCGCGATGCACAAGACCGGCCATTTGCCCGCAAAATGTGTGGAACCGTTCGATGCGCTGTTTACGCAAGGCATGGTGACGCACGCGATCTACACCACCCGCGATGAAAAAGACCGCCCCGTCTATCACTTCCCCGAGGATGTCGAGATCCATGAAAGCGGCGCGCGTCTGGGGGCCACCGGCGAGCCGGTCGAGGTGATCCCCTCGGCCAAGATGTCCAAATCGAAAAACAACGTCGTCGATCCGCTGAATATCATCGAAGCTTACGGTGCCGATACCGCGCGCTGGTTCGTGCTGTCCGATTCTCCGCCCGAACGCGATGTGGAATGGACCGCCGCCGGGGCAGATGCCGCCTATCGGCATCTGGGCCGGGTCTGGACGCTCTGCACCAGAATCGCCGCGATGGACCCGGCCCAGACAGGCAGCGGTGACGAGGATCTGCTGCGCGAGATGCACAAGACCATCCGCGACGTGACGATGGGCGTCGAAAGCTTCGGCTTCAACGCCGCCATTGCCAGGCTCTACGCCTTTACCAACACGCTGGCGAAATCCAGGGCCGGGGCGGCGGCGCAGAAAACCGCCATCAAGGTGCTGGCGCAGCTGATGTCACCGATGACCCCGCATCTGGCCGAGGAGATCTGGAGCCATCAAGGTGGTGACGGCCTGATTACGCAGGCCCCCTGGCCGGTTGCCGATGCCGCGATGCTGATTGAAGATACCGTGACCTTGCCGATCCAGATCAATGGCAAACGACGCTCGGAAATCACCGTGGCCAAGGATTTGCCGAAGGAAGAGGTTGAAAAACTGGCGCTGGCGGACAAGGCTGTGGTGAAAGCGCTCAACGGGGGCGTTCCCAGAAAGCTGATTGTCGTGCCGGGCCGTATCATCAATGTCGTCATCTGACCGCCGCACCTTCCTGACCCTTCTGGTCGCGGTGCCGCTGGCGGGCTGCGGCTTTACCCCGGTCTACGCGCCGGGGGGGGGCGGTCTGGCACTGCGGGGCCGCGTGCGTGTCGCGGCCCCCGACACGCGGTTGGGCTTTGTTCTGGTGTCCCGGCTTGAGGAACGGCTTGGCCGCCCCGGAGCCGCCGATTATGGGCTGGATTACACGTTCGAGACCTCGGAAACCTTTCTCGCCATTACCGGGGCCAATGACATCACCCGGATCAACATTACCGGCACGGTGGATTTCACCCTGACGGATCTGGCCACCGATGCGCAGATCCTGGCCGATAGCGTGTCAACCTTCGCGGCCTATTCGACCACCGGCACATCCGTTGCCACCGCATCCGCCGAACGCGACGCGCAGGACAGGCTGATGACAGCGCTGGCCGATCAGATGGTTTCGCGCCTGCTGGCGGCCTCAAGCCGGTTCTCATGAAGCTGACAAGCCGCGACGCCGCAGCCTATTTCAACGCCCCCGATTCGTCTGCGGCGGGCCTGCTGCTTTATGGCGCGGATGCCATGCGCGTGGCCCTGAAACGGCAAGATGTCATTGCCAAACTGCTCGGTCCCGGTGCCGAGGAGGAAATGCGCCTGACCCGTATTCCGGCCAGCGAATTGCGCAGTGACAAGGCGATGCTGGCCGATGCCATGCGCGCCGTCGGGTTTTTTCCCGGCCCGCGCGTGGCCTTTGTCGAAGATGCCGCCGATGGGCTTGCGCCGGTGATCAGGGACGCATTGGCCGATTGGCAGCCGGGCGACGCGCAGATCATTGTCACCGCCAAGGCGCTGGCCACCAGATCCGCCCTGCGCAAACTGTTCGAGAGCCATAAACGGGCCTATGCCATTGGCATTTATGACGAACCGCCATCGCGCGCCGAAATCGAGGAGACCCTGCGCCAGGCCGGTATCCCCGATCCGGGCCGTGACTGCATGGCCGAACTGACCGCGCTGGCGCAGGCGCTGGACCCCGGCGATTTCCGTCAGACAATCGAGAAACTGGCGCTTTACAAGCTGAACGACCCCAGCCCCGTGACCTCTGCCGATATCACCGCCTGCGCGCCATCGACGATCGAGGCGGGCGTTGATGACATCCTGAACGCCGCCGCCGAAGGCCGGGTCGGCGAGATCGGCCCGTTGATGCAGCGGCTGTCCGGTCAGGGCGTTTTGCCGGTTGCTCTCTGCATTCAGGCGCTGCGCCATTTTCGCGGGCTTCATGCGGCGGCGATCCATCCCGGCGGGGCGTCTGCGGGTGTCGCGGCCATGCGCCCGCCCGTCTATGGGCCGCGCCGTGACCGGATGATCCGGCAGGCCGGGCTGTGGGGCGTGGCCCGGCTTGAGGCCGCGCATGGCACCTTGCTGGATACCGATCTGGTGCTGCGCTCTGGCCAACACGCCCCGCAGGCCGCATTGATGGAGCGCGCGCTGATCCGGCTGGCCTCGGTCGCCGCGCGCGCCGGTCGCTAGGAAAGAACCGATATGTATCATGTCATTGGCCCCATTCGCACCCGCACCCTGCGCGTTCTCTGGATGTTGGAGGAGTTGGCGCAACCCTATCAACATGTCGGTGCCGCGCCGCATGCGGATGCGGTGGTGGAATTCAACCCGGCCGGCAAGGTTCCGGTGCTGGTCGTCGGCGGTGTGCCCGTTACCGATTCCATCGCCATCATGACCTATCTGGCCGACAAGCATCGGGCGCTGACCTTTCCGCCCGGCACATTGCAACGCGCCAGACAGGACAGCCTGACCCAGTTCATCAATGATGAGTTCGATCAGATCCTGTGGACCGCCGCCCGCCATTCCTTCATCCTGCCCGAAGATCGCCGCGTGCCCGCGGTCAAGGACAGTCTGAAATGGGAATTTGCCCGCAGCCAGACGCGCATGATCACCCGCATGGCCGAGGATGGCCCGTTCCTGATGGGCGACACCATGACGATCCCCGATATTCTGCTGACGCATTGCCTGGGATGGGCCGTCAGCGCCAGATTTCCTGTGGTCGAGGATCGCCTGCGCGATTTCGCCGCCGCAATGCGCGCGCGCCCGGCCTATATCCGGGCGCTTGGCGACTGATCCCACCGACCCGCATGTTGCCCGGCCCAAAGCCCGGTTGAAAGGCAGGCGGTCAGCAGATATCCGCCCGTCGGGGCCTCCCAATCCAGCATCTCACCGGCACAGAACACCCCCGGCATGGAGCGCAGCATCAACCCGTCATCCAGCCCGGCCCGGGCCACGCCGCCGGCGGTGGAAATCGCCTCATCGATCGGGCGCGGACCTGTCAGTTGCGCGGGCAATCGCTTGATCAATGCCGCCAGCGCCGCACCTTCGGGCAGGGGCCGCCCCCATTCATTGAGTAACGCCGCGCGGGGCCCGGTCAGCGACAGCACCTTGCGCAGATGCGTCGCGAGGCTCGCCTTGCCGCGCGGTTTCGCCAGCCGGGCGGCCACATCTTCA
This sequence comes from Alterinioella sp., assembly GCF_058343375.1. Classification (NCBI taxonomy): domain Bacteria; kingdom Pseudomonadati; phylum Pseudomonadota; class Alphaproteobacteria; order Rhodobacterales; family Paracoccaceae; genus Alterinioella; species Alterinioella sp. The sequence continues at coordinate 4,730 of NZ_JBTUJH010000083.1, read as the reverse complement.
ACGCTCCGGTCCGGCATCAGATCCAGCACCAGTTGCCCGCCTTCGCGGATGGCGCGCGAATGGGCATAGATGCCGCCACCCTCAACCCCACGCGCCGAAATCACAAACTCCGCCCGTATGGTGCGGCCGCCCACCGACAAGGCGCAGCCCTTCACCGGCGCGCCGAAATACCTGGCCATGTGATCCGACCACGCCACCGAGAACCCCATATTCGCGGGCCTCAACGGCGTGATCGGCGCGCCTTTTTCCGCCAGCCAGGGCAGCCAGGCCGCATCCGACCCGAGCCTTGCCCAAGACCCGCCGCCAAGCGCCAGCACGGTGACACGCGGGGCCAACAGCGCCGGGCCTGTCGGTGTGTCGAAGCGCAACGCATCACCGGCAAAGCCGCGCCAGGCCCACCCTGTCCGCATTTCGGCCCGGATCCGCCCCAGCCAGGCCCGCAACAGCGGCGAGGCTTTCATCGCCACCGGAAATACCCGCCCCGATGATCCGGTAAACACCGGCTGGCCAAGCGCCTCTGCCCACCTGGTCACCTCTGCCTGGCCGAACGCCTCCAGCATCGGGCGCAGCCACGCCTCGGCCTCGGCATAGGCCGCCAGAAACCGATCCGCCGGTTCATCCCGCGTCAGGTTCAGCCCTGATTTTCCGGCCATCAGCAACTTGCGCCCGGCTGAGGGCTTCGCCTCTGTGATCACCACCTGCCGCCCGGCCTCTGCCAGCGCCTGCGCTGCCATCAACCCGGCAGGCCCCGCGCCCACGACCAGCGCGTCGATCTGTTCCATGTCGGCCATGTCGCTCTTGCCCTTTGCCGTCACGAGCACATCGCCTTGATCGCGCGCAGCACCGCGGGCTTGCCGGTCAGCGCATCGGCGGCCAACCCCTTCGCGCCCTGCATCAACGCGTCGGGTGGAACGATCCGGTCGATCAGCCCGAATGCCAGCGCCTCCTCGGCGGACAGCTTTTGCCCCGCCAGAAGCACCAGTTTGGCCCGCGCCGGACCGATCAGCGCCACCAGCCGCGCCGGATCGGAGGGTTGCGGCAGAAACCCCAGCTTCGCCACCGGATAGAAGAACCGCGCGCCGGGCACCGCGATGCGAATATCGCAGGCCAGCGCCATGCCGAACGCGCCGCCCGCCAGCGTTCCGTTCAGGGCCGCGATCGTCAGGCAGGGCAAGGCCGCGATAGCCGCTGACAGCCGTTCCCACAGATCCGATGTGGCAAGCCCCGCCCGCGCCTGAACCAGATCGGCACCAGCCGAAAACACCCGGTCGCCCGCGCCGGTCAAAACAAGCGCCCGCAGGTCCGGGTCATCCGCCCCGGCCTCAGCCAATTCCACCAGTTCCGTCAGCATTTCGGCGGTCAGCGAATTGGCCTTGTCGGGGCGGTTCAGCGTGACCACCCACAAACCGCCCTCGCGGGTCTGCTCGATCATGCAATCAGCCCGACGCGGCGGCGAATCTCTTCTTCACGCAGGGAAATTTCCTCGCCCAGAAACGCGTCTGCCTCGGGCGAACACATCCATAACAGCGCCTTTGCCGGCCAATCGGCGGGAATATGCGCCTCCCAATCCAACTGACTGACCGGGTTCACGCCGCTGGCCTTGATCTCGCGCTGCATCTGGGTGGCGACCGTGCCGGGCGACAGGCCCATCGCACGGATGCCATGCGCGGCCCCTTCCTTATGGGCGCATTTCGTCAACATCGCGGCCGCGGCCTTGGATGTGCAATAGGCGCTCCAGCCTTCCATCGCATTATGGGCGGCCCCGGAACTGACAGTCAGGATCGTGCCGCCGCCCTCGGCCATCATCACCGGCAACGCCGCGCGCATTCCGTGAAACACGCCTTTCACATTGATATCAATGATATGGCCCCAGGCGTCCGGCGTGGCCTGCATCAGGCTTTCAATCGGTTCGATCACGCCGGCATTGTTGATCAGGATATCGAGCCGTCCAAAGGTTTCGACGCAGGCCCTGACGGCGGCCTCGACCTCCCAGAAGCGGCTGACATCGCAGGGTATGGCCAGCGCCTTCTGGCCGATCTGACCGGCAATCTCGGCGATGTCGTCGCGCGATCGGGCCAGCAGGCAGACATTGGCCCCGGCCTCGGCAAAGACCCGCGCCGCGGCGGCCCCAATGCCGCGACTGGCACCGGTTACCATCATTGTTTTACCGTCCAGCATCCCCATATCATCCTCCTGAGATAAGATTCTTGTTGCGTTTTTAAGCCAAAACAATGAGATCTTGACGCCCGCCGCAACCCGGCGGACATTTGAAATAGAAAATCACATTCGGAAGGTCGTTATGTCAAAGATGAAATCCCTTTCAGTCACTCTCTCTACTGCTGCCCTGATGGCCGCAAGCCCCGCTTTCGCCGAAATCACCGCGGCCGAGCTTTGGTCGCTCTGGCAGCAGCAATCCGCAGATTACGGTCAGTCGCTGACGGCGCAGGTTACCGATACCGGTTCGGGGCTGGTTCTAACCAATCTTGCCAGCACTTTCATGGTCGAGGAGGCAATCCTGTCAACCCTGATCGACCAGGTCACATTGACAAATCAGCCCGATGGCACCGTCGCAATCGGGGCCTCGGATATTCTGACCTACCGGATCACCGGCATCGACGATCCCGACGCCCCGGAAGAGATCGCGATTGCGTTCCGCCAATCCGGCTTTTCCGGCACCGCCTCGGGCAGTGCCGATGTGCTGACGCTGGACAGCGTGATGCAGAGTTTCGAGCTTGAGGATATAACATTTGTCGGCATCGACCCGGATGATATCCCCGATTTTGACGCCTCCCTGGCGCTGACGGGTATTGCCGGCTCCTACACCTATGATTTTTCGGACCCGAATTTTTTGGCGATTTCCGGTGCCGCCTCGACCGATGGCTTCGAGATGGGGTTTGCGGCGACTGAACCGGCCGGCGGCTCTGACGGCACCACAACCGGCGGCGGTTTCACACCGATACAACCGCAGCCCACCACCCCGAGCAAACAGTCCGATACAGATGGCCGTATTGATGTGGCGCTGGTCATGGGAGCTTCGGAAACCACTTTTTCGGGGGTTCTGCCAACCGGTCTGGATTGGGAGATGGTTGAAACCTATCCCGCGGGTCTGGCGATGGAACTGGATGTAACCTATCAATCCATGTCGGCGCGCCTCGACTTCCGGAACGGGTCCGATTTCCTCGATTTCTCGGCCGAGAATGCTGGTGGGAATTTCGGCTTTGGCATCTCGGAGCGTGCCCTGCGCTATGAGCTTGGGGCGCGGGGCGTGGGTTTCAGCCTGGCCAGCAATGAAATGCCGTTTCCGGTGGCCGCGACCGCCGACAGCACGCTTGTGCGCATCGACGTGCCGCTGGCGCGCGAAGATCAGCCCTCGCCCTTCTCGATCGCTATCGCCTATCAGGGCGTAAGCGTGGGTGACAACCTTTGGGCGATGGTTGACCCCAGCGGGCAGGTGCCGCGCGGTCCGGCCACGATCATCATGGATGTCAGCGGCACGGTGCAGATCTTTGTCGATCTTCTGACCATGGATGCCGATGAACTGGCCCGCATGTCCTCGCCTCCGGGTGAATTGCGTGACCTGACGCTGAACAACCTGCAAGTGTCGTTCGGTGGGGCCGAGCTGATCGGTATGGGCGATCTCGAATTCACGCCGGGCCAGATCATACCGGTGCCGGTGGGTTCGCTCGATCTGAGCCTGACCGGGGCCAATGGATTCATCCAGACGCTGTCGAATGCCGGGCTTTTGCCGCCGGAACAGGCGGGTATGGCGCGCGGCATGTTGGGGATGTTCGCAATTCCGGGCAGCGGGCCTGACAGCTACACATCCTCGATCAATTTCGGCGCCGATGGTGGCATCACCGCCAATGGCGTGCCGCTGCGCTGATCACCCCTGACGGCAACATCTTCCCCCCGGAGCAGCCAACCGTTGCTCTGGGGGGTTTTCGTATCGCTTGCACGCCGCCGGGCCGCGCACTAGCTGTTGGCCCGAACCCCGCAACAGGATCTGCCCGATGACCCAAACGCCCGAAACCCTTGCCCATGACCTGTTGACGGCCGCAACCCGCGCCGGGGCCGACGCCGCCGATGCGATCGCGGTGGCGGGAACGTCAACCTCGATCCGGGTGCTGAACGGGGCGCTGGAACATGCCGAACGATCTGAGGGCGTCGAGATCGGGCTGCGCGTCATTCTGGGCCAGCGGCAGGCCTGTGTTTCGGCCTCGGACACCAAGCCTGAAACCCTGCGCGAAATGGCCGAACGCGCCGTCGCCATGGCCCGCGAGGCCCCCGATGACCCGACCATCGGCCTGGCCGACCCGGCGCAACTGGCGCAAGGCTGGGATATTGCCGCACTGGATATGTGCGACCCGGATGCAGAACCCGACCCCGCCATGCTGGAGGCCACCGCGCTGGAGGCCGAGGCCGCCGCCTTGGCCGTTCCGGGCATCACCCAAGTGCAATCTGCCAGCGCCGGATATGGTCGTCACAGCCGGCATCTGGCCGCCACCAACGGCTTTTCGGGCGGCTATACCCGCACCGATCACGGGTTGTCCTGCGTCGCCATCTCTGGCGAGGGCCAATCGATGGAGCGCGATTACTACGGCGATATGCGCATCCACCGCGCCGATTTGGAGCCGGCCGAAACGGTTGGCCGCATTGCCGCCGAACGCGCCGTTGCGCGCGCCGGGGCCCGCCAGCCGAAAACCGGGGCCTGCCCGGTGCTGTTTGATGAA
>NZ_JBTUJH010000082.1:0-25637 GCF_058343375.1 Alterinioella sp. | reverse complement strand
TTGGTGGATGTGACCTGCAGGTTGTCGACCCCCCAGCTTTCGTCGCCAACGCTTTGGTTGAGCGTCGAGCCGAATCCGATGCTCATCGACGGTCCCGGATTGGTGACCTGAACGCTGACCGAAAAGACCTGATCGGACCAGTTGCTGTTATAGCCCTGCTGGCTGCGGCTGCCATTTGGCGTGATCGTGATGCTGATATTCGGGTCGCTCGTTGTCCAGGCTCCGGTGACGCCGTCTTGTTGCCAGCGGAAACTATAGGCGCTGACCGGGCTGCCATCGACAAAGATGATGAAATCCTCATTGTCCCAGCTGTCGATCGCCAGCATGTCAAATTCGACCGTGGCATAATCATAGCCAGACAGCAGATCAAAGGTGCGGGTGACGATCTCTTCGCCGTCTGACCCGGCATAGGGGCCCAGAATGCCACCAAAGGCGTCCTGACTGCCATCTGTCTGACCGCCGACCCAAAAGCCCGCGCCGTTTTCGAAATCGTCGAAATAGCTCTGCCGGGCAAAACTTGCATTCACGATATCGCCACGCAGCGCGGCCTCGATATCACCGGCAATGTTTTCCACGCCGACGGTGGTTGAATTGATGGCCGCAAAGCCAGATCCGACCATGGCCGCCGACAGCACGACATAGTCGGTTGTCACGGCACCGGATTCAGAGCAGATGAAATCTTGTAACAGCATGGTTGCGGTCCCGATCGGTGTTTCTGAATTCACCCCTATCTGGACATATTGTTGGAATTAGGAAGAAAATCTAGCCAATTTGCCCACGGTTTGCCCCAATCTGGCCACGATGTAGCAGGATGTGATCCAGAAGGGTGCAGGCCATCATCGCTTCACCCACCGGCACGGCGCGGATCCCGACGCAAGGATCGTGGCGGCCTTTGGTGATGATCTCGGTCGGGGTGCCTGATTTGGTGATCGTCTTGCGCGGGGTCAGGATCGACGAGGTCGGCTTGACCGCGAAGCGCATCACGACATCCTGCCCGGTGGATATGCCGCCCAGAATGCCGCCGGCATGGTTCGAGCTGTAGACCGGGCCATCCGGGCCCATCGCAATCTCGTCGGCATTGGCCGATCCGGTCAGGATCGCGGCCCCCATGCCTTCCCCGATTTCCACGCCCTTGACGGCGTTGATCGACATGCAGGCGGCGGCAAGATCGGTGTCCAGCTTGGCATAGACCGGCGCGCCAAGCCCGGCCGGCACGCCGCGCGCGGTCAGTTCGACAATCGCCCCGACGCTGTTGCCGGATCTGCGCAGATCGTCCAGATATCCGGCCCAGGTCTCGGCGGCTTTGGCATCCGGCGTCCAGAACGGGTTGGCTTCGATCTGGTCCCAGTCGAAATTGTTCCGGTCGATGCCATGCGGCCCCATCTGCACCATGTAGCCGGTGATGGTCAGCCCCGGCACCATATCGGCCAGAACCGCGCGCGCTATGCCGCCCGCTGCCACCCGCGCCGCGGTTTCGCGCGCCGAGGCGCGACCGCCGCCGCGCGGATCGCGGATGCCGTATTTCTGCCAATAGGTGATATCGGCATGGCCGGGGCGAAATTTCTCGGCGATATCGCCGTAATCCTTTGACCGCTGATCGGTATTGCGGATCATCAGCTGAATCGGCGTGCCCGTGGTCTGGCCTTCATAGATGCCGGACAGGATCTCGACCTGGTCAGCCTCGCGCCGCTGCGTGGTGTATTTGTTCTGCCCGGGTTTGCGCCGGTCCAGCCAGTGCTGGAGGGCTTGGGTGGAAATTTCCACGCCCGGCGGGCAGCCATCGACGGTGGCGCCAAGTGCTGGCCCATGGCTTTCGCCCCAGGTGGTGACGCGGAAAAGATGGCCATAGCTGTTCATCGACATCGGGGTCCGGCTCCGGGGTTGTTTGGCCAAGGGGTTAGCGTGGCACCGCGCCGATGCCAAGCCCACCCTTGCATTCCTGCCGCCATCGCGCTACCTGCAGCCTTACCTCGGGGGGGCCTTGCGGCCTGAGATGCGAAAAACGCGGACCCGTTGAACCTGAACCGGTTAGGACCGGCGGAGGGAAGGTCTGAGATGCTCTCAACACCTCACTTCGCCCGTCGCAATGAAAGGCAAGTGACCATGAGATCACCTATCATCGCGTCGGGATTTATCCTTGTTGCTGGCATCGCCAGCGCGGATAGTCCCGTTTTGACGATCTATACCTATGACAGTTTTGTCTCTGACTGGGGCCCCGGCCCGCAGGTGGAGGCCGCGTTCGAGGCAACCTGCGGCTGCGATCTGCAATTTGTCGGCGCGGGCGATGGCGCGGCGCTGCTGGCCCGGCTCCGGCTGGAGGGGCCAAGCACCGAGGCTGATATCGTGCTGGGGCTGGATACCAATCTGATTGCCGCCGCCCGTGAAACCGGCCTGTTTGCCGAGCACGGGGTCGCGACCACCGGCCTGACCCTGCCCATCGCCTGGAATGACGACCAGTTCCTGCCCTATGACTGGGGTTATTTCGCCTTTGTCCACAACACAGACATGGAAAACCCGCCGACCAGTTTCATCGAACTGGCCGCAAGTGATGCCCGTATCATCATTCAGGATCCGCGCTCATCGACGCCTGGCCTGGGCCTTTTGATGTGGGTCAAGGCGGCCTATGGCGACCGGGCGGGCGAGATCTGGGAAGGGCTGGCCGACAATATCGTCACCGTTACCCCCGGCTGGTCCGAGGCCTATGGGCTGTTTCTGGAAGGCGAGGCCGACATGGTGTTGTCCTACACCACATCGCCCGCCTATCACCTGATTGCCGAACAGGATGCCAGCCGCACTGCCGCGCTTTTCAGCGAAGGCCATTACATGCAGATCGAAGTGGCGGGCATGGTGCAAAATAGCGACCACCCGGATCTGGCCCGCGATTTCCTTGCCTTCATGCTGAGCGAGCCGTTTCAGAGCGTTATCCCCACAACCAACTGGATGTATCCCGCCGCCCTGCCTGCCAGCGCATTGCCGGACGGGTTCGAGACCCTGATCCAACCTGAAACCGCCCTGCTGCTTGACCCTGAAACGGCGTCCGGTCTGCGGGCTGAGGCATTGGAAGAATGGCGCGCAGCGCTCAGCCAATAGGCGTTTCGACCTGGGCGGGGGCCGCGGTTGCGGGCCTCGTTCTTGTCGTGACCGCGCTGCCGCTTGGCGCGGTGCTGGTGCGTGCCGATGCGTCATCCGCGCTTGGGCCGGCGGATTGGGCGGCGGTGCGGTTCACCATCTGGCAGGCGCTGCTGTCTGCCGTAATCAGCGTGGCGCTGGCGATCCCGGTGGCGCGGGCGCTGGCGCGGCGTGATTTTGCCGGGCGTCGGGTGCTGATAGCGCTGATGGGCGCGCCATTCATCCTGCCGGTGATCGTGGCCGTGTTGGGCCTGATCAGCGTCTTTGGGCGCCAGGGCGGGGTCAGCGCCGGTTTGCGTTTTTTGGGCCTGCCCGAGCTTGAGATCTACGGGCAGCATGGCGTCGTGCTGGCGCATGTGTTTTTCAACCTGCCACTGGCGGTGCGGCTGATCCTGCAAGGCTGGCTGGCGATACCGGCCGAACGGTTCCGGGTGGCCGCCACGCTTGGATTCACGTCCCGCGACATTGCCCGCCACATGGAACGCCCGATGCTGCGCAATGTGGCGCCCGGCGCGTTTCTGGTGATCTTTCTGATCAGCACGACCTCTTTCGCCGTGGCGCTGACGCTTGGCGGCGGCCCGCGTGCCACCACCGTCGAACTGGCCATCTATCAGGCGTTTCTGTTCGAGTTCGACCTGGGCCGCGCCGCGTTGCTTGGGCTGGTGCAGGTCGGCATCTGCGTTGTGGCCGGTGCGCTGGTGATCTGGGGGACAAGGCCGAATTTCGCCGGCACCGGCCTGGATCAGCCGGTGGCGAGATGGGACGCGCAGACCACTGGCGCGCGGATTCTGGACGCGGCCCTGATCGCGGCGGCGACGCTGTTTCTGCTGCTGCCGATCCTGGCCGTGGTCACGCGCGGGGCGGGGGCGGTTGCGGGCCTGCCGCCTGGCATCTGGATGGCGGCGCTGCGCTCGATCCTGCTGTCGCTGGCCACGGCTGTTCTGGCGGTGGGCCTGGCCCTGCCGATGGCGATCCTGATTGCGCGGGGGCGCGCACGCGGGTTGCTGGAGGTCATCGGTGCCCTGTCCATCGCGGTGTCGCCACTGGTGATCGGCACCGGGCTGTTTCTGATCTTGCGCCCGGTGGTCAGCCCGACCGGATCCGCGCTGCCGATCACCGGGTTGGTCAACGCCCTGGCCGCGCTGCCCTTTGTGTTGCGCGCGCTGGTGCCCGGGGTTGAACAGGCCGAGGCGGGGTATGGCCGCCTGGCCCTGTCGCTCGGGTTGAGCGGGCCGCAATATCTGCGCCACGTTCTGTTGCCCCGCCTGCGTCGGCCGCTTGGGTTCGGGGCCGGGCTGGCGGCGGCGCTGGCGATGGGGGATCTGGGCGTGATCACGTTGTTTGCCGCCCCGCAACAGGGCACGCTGCCGCTGGAAATGTATCGTCTGATGGGATCATACCGGACCGATGACGCAGCCGGCGCGGCGTTGCTGTTGCTGGTTCTCAGCCTGGCAGTTTTCTGGATTTTCGACCGTGGGGGCCGTGTGAATGCTGCGACTTGAGGGGATCAGCCTGGGCTTTGACGGCTTTACGCTTGCCGTTGATCTGGACCTGCCAAGCGGCGGTCGATTGGCGGTTCTGGGCCCATCGGGCGGTGGTAAAACAACATTGCTCAGTGTCATTGCCGGATTCCTTGCGCCGGATCGGGGTCGGGTCTGGATTGACGGGGTCGATGTGACCGCGGCACCCGTGCCTGCCCGCCCGCTGAGCATATTGTTTCAGGAAGGCAATCTTTTCCCGCATCTCAGCAGTTTCGACAATGTGGCGCTTGGCCTGCGCCCGGATCTGAAGCTGGACGATGAAACCCGGTCGCGGGTCGAGGAGGCGCTGCGGCAAGTGGGGCTTACCGGGCAATCCAACCGCAGGCCCGGCGATCTGTCAGGCGGGCAGCGGTCGCGCGTGGCCCTTGCCCGGATGCTGTTGCGCAACAAGCCGCTGGCCCTGCTGGACGAACCCTTTGCCGCGCTCGACCCCGGTTTGCGGGCTGAAATGATGGCGCTGGTGGCCGATCTGTGTGACGCCACCGGCCTGACCCTGGTGATGGTCAGCCACGATCTGCGCGATGCGGAACGGCTTTGTGATTCTCTGATCCTGATTCAGGATGGACATATCGTGACCCGAGGCACGATGGCCGAGCTGACGGCCTATCCGCCCGATAACCTGAAACCCTGGCGCTGAAGCGCTTTGCGTTTGATTTTCCCCCCTGGCGGGCCGAACGCGGTTGTTTCACAAACCGCTGCCTCGATCCGCCAGGGGGATGCTGCGCCCAATATGCTGTAAAACGAAAAACGCGCCCCGGATCGGGGCGCGTTTCTCAATCAGGTGCCTGCTTGCGTCACTCGGCGGAGCCGCCCTTGGCTTTGCGCTTGATCGGGGCCCAGATGCGCTTGTTCGTCAGATAGAGCAGCACCGAAAGCAGCCCCAACAGGATCACGGCGGTAAAGCCCATCCGCTTGCGTGCCATCATCTCTGGTTCAGCGGCCCACATCAGGAAGGCGGCAACATCCTGTGCCATGCTTTCCACGTCATTGGGTGATCCGTCGTTGAATTCCACCTGCCCGTCAAACAGTGGCGGGCCCATTGCTGTCAGGCCGCCATAGAAAATGTCATTGCCATACAGATAGGTGCCCGCAATTTCTTCGTCCTCGTCATTATAGCCCGACAGGAACGACGCGATATATTCCGGACCACCAATACCAAACAGGAACTGGTTGATCGCCAGACCGTATGGGCCGTGGAACCCGGCCCGTGCCTTGGCCATCATGCTGAGATCCGGCGCGCCGGAGGTGTCATTCTCGGGGAACGTGTCGTTCGGAATAGCGGGGCGATAATCGCGCAGATCCTCGTCCCAGACCTCGATGAAGTTCTGCTCGATATAAGCGCGGACCTGATCTTCTCCGAGGCCGGGGCCGTCTTCGCTCGACAAGGTGCGGATGGGAACATAGCGCAACCCGTGGCAGGCCGAACAAACCTCGGTATAGACCTGAAGGCCGCGTTGCAGCTGATTCTGGTCATAGGCCCCGAAAGGCCCATCGAAGGAAAACCGGTAATTGGTGACCTCGGCGATGGCCGCGCCACCCGAAAGCGCCACGGCGACGAATGCGGTAAGGGCAAGTTTCCTGAACATTGCGTAATCGTCCTTTTCTATCACTCGGCCGGAGAAGCGGTGGTTTCGCCATCCGCACCCGGTTTGCCGTAAAGCGCGTTGAAATCATCTTCGATCGTTGCCGGGGTCGGCAGCGGTTTTTCGAAGATGCCAAGCAGCGGCAGGATTATCAGGAAATAGGCGAACCAATAGGCCGACGCGACCAGCGCGATATAGGGATAGATACCCTCGATCGGTCTGGCCCCGACCCACATCAACACCATGAAGTCGAAACCCAAGAGCCAGAACCACCATTTGAACGATGGCCGGTAGCGGCCCGACCGGACCGATGACGTATCAAGCCACGGCACCAGCGCCAACACCGCGATGGACCCGAACATGGCGATGACGCCAAAGAATTTCGCATCGACGATGCCACCGGTCAGCCAATTGGCCCAGATCACAACCCAGACCTCGCCGTCAAAGGCGCGCAGGATGGCGTAGAAGGGCAGGAAATACCATTCCGGCACAATCTCTGCGGGGGTGATCAACGGGTTGGCTTCGATGTAGTTGTCGGGGTGGCCCAGGAAATTGGGCATGAAGCCGACCACCGCAAAGAAGATCGTCAGCACCACGGCCAGCGCAAAGACATCCTTGATCACGAAATAGGGCCAGAACGGCAATGTGTCGGCGTCGGCCTCTTTTCTGGATGTGCGGCGCACTTCGACGCCCGTGGGGTTGGAGTTGCCGGTGGTGTGGAAGGCCCAGATATGGATGATCACCAGGCCCACAATCACGAAGGGCAGCAGGAAGTGCAGCGACAGGAACCGGTTCAGCGTGGCGTTGTCCACCGACGGCCCGCCCAGCAGCCAGGTCTGGATCGCATCCCCGATGAAGGGGATCGCGCCAAACAGGCCGGTGATCACGGTGGCCCCCCAGAACGACATCTGCCCCCAGGGCAGCACGTAGCCCATGAAGGCGGTGCCCATCATCATCAGATAGATCAGCATGCCGATGATCCATGTCACCTCACGCGGGGCCTTGTAGGAGCCATAATAGAGACCGCGGAAGATGTGCAGATAGACCGCCACAAAAAACAGCGACGCGCCGTTCATGTGAATATACCGGATCGCCCAGCCGCCATTTACGTTGCGCATGATGTGTTCGACCGAGGCAAAGGCAAGATCGACACTCGGCACGTAATGCATCGCCAGGATAACGCCGGTCACGATCTGCAAGACCAGGGCGAAGGCCAAAACGACACCCCAGATCCACATCCAGTTGAGGTTTTTGGGCGTCGGGATCATCAGGGTGTCATAAAGAAGGCCAATGATCGGCAGGCGGCTGTGCAGCCACTTTTCGGCATTGGATTTCGGTTCGTAATGGTCGTGGGGAATTCCAGACATGTCGCGTGTTCTCCCTTACCCGAGCACGATCGTGGTTTCATCCACGAACGCAGCGACAGGAATCCAAAGGTTTTCCGGGGCCGGTCCGCGGCGGATCCGTCCTGCGGTGTCGTAATGCGAGCCGTGGCAGGGGCAGAACCAGCCGCCAACGCCGTCAACGGTATAGTCACCGGCCTCGTTCAGGGGCACACAGCCCAGATGCGTGCAGACGCCGATCATCACCAGCCACTCGCCGGTATTCTCGCCGTCGAAGGTTGGCGTGGTCCGGTTGAGGTTACTGGCCTCGGCACCATCCGGCAGGTTTGGGTTCTGGGCATTGGTATCGACCAGATCGCTCAGTGCGACCGCCTCGGAATCTTCGATCTCCGCCTGCGTGCGGCGGCGAATGAATACCGGTTTGCCCTGGAACAGCACCGTCAATTGCGTGCCCAGATCGATGCCGTCCACTTCGACGCGCAATTTCGATGCGGCCACAACATCGGCGGACGGGTTCATCTGATTGACCAGCGGCCAGACGGCAGCACCGGTAGCGACAACCCCAACGCCACCAGTGGCATAGAATAGAAAGTCGCGGCGGGTGCTGGGATCATCTTCTGCGTGTGACACCGAAAAGGTCTCCCTCATTATCGTGCCCGTTGGAATAGGGCCATATATCCTGTCAGGGCCGCGCCCAAAGGCGGAGCCGATCTTTGGCCTTTTATAAGCAGCGAGGCGCGCGCGTCCAGCAGGCAAACGCACACAGAGGGCCCGAATTGTCGCAGTTCGGCATCAATTTGGCCGCCGGGGCTTGAAAAACGGGTGGTGGATGCACCCCGCCGGGCGTTGCCAAAGGGCAGAGAATCACCGCAATTTCAGCCGCATGCGGCGGTGCGCAATGCCGGCATCGTCAAATTCGGGCCCATGCGCGGTGAAGCCCAGTCTGGTATAGAAGGGAATCGCGCGGGTCTGCGCCTCCAGCGTGATGGATTCAAAGCCCCGCGCCCGCGCAAAATCCAGCACGTGGCGCATCATCTGATCCCCAAGCCCGGTGCCGCGATGCGTTCTGGCGACCGCCACACGCTGCAGTTTGGCGCTGGTTCCCATCGGCCGCAAACGGGCCGTGGCCACTGGGGTCGCACCGTCCATGCTCAGAAAATGGTGGCACTCATCCTCCAGCCCGTCCCATTCATCATCGGGTGTCACGCCCTGTTCGGCCATGAAAACGGCGCGGCGCAGGGCATAGCACATCTCGCGATGGGCAGCGGTTTCGGCCTGGATGATCGTCATGCGGCGGGAATTGTGGCGCGCATCGCCGGGCGGGCGGCAAATTCGGCTTCCCAGGTTGCAAGCGCATCGCGGGTCTTGCGCCAGTCCCGGTCGCCATGCCGGAAATCGAGATAACCAAGCGCGCAACCCATGGCGATATGGCCCATATCCATGGGACCGGACAAATGGCTCATCCAGCGCGCCTCGACCGCGTCCAGCGCCCTTGCGGCCTTGTCCCATTGCGCCTCGATCCAGGGCTGGTGCTGGATGTCTTCGGGGCGCATGCGTTTTTCGTAAGTCATGGCAAGGGCGGCCTCCATGATGCCATGCGCGGTGGCCTCCAGCGTCAGGGTCTCCCAGATCCGGGCATCGGGATAGAGCCCTGCCCCGGCGCGCGCATTCAGATAGCGGGCAATGACGCGGCTGTCATAGATGGCGGGGCCATCGTCGCGCAGCAGGGCGGGGATCTTGCCCAACGGGTTTGCGGCGGCGACAGTGGTATCGGTGGCCATCGGCGTGGTGGCAATGTCGGTCAGCGCAACATCAGCCTGCCCGGTTTCCAGCAGCAATGCGCGAATGGTGCGCGCGAATGGCGAGGCGGGGGATGACAGGAGGGTAATCATTGCAGGCGTGTCACTTTCACTCGGGTCAATGCGGTGGCGTCGATCTGCACGCCTTTGGCGGATCGGTTCAGCCGAAAGGCACGCCGCCAGCGCAGCGTAGTATTCAACTGGCCGTCATCGGTGCGCATGGTCAGGCCTTCGGGCGTGTCATCCATCACATCCTCGACCTGCTGATCGAGCCGCCCATGCGACGTGGCGCGCGCAATCGCATATCCGGCCAGCGCGATGGCACCATATCTCAGGGCAAAACCGGCAATGGGCATGATCGGGATGGGCATCGGCATCTCCTTGGTCTCTGGCTTTAATAGGTAGGGGTGGCGGGGCGACATGTCTAATGTTTCGGCCCCGCGCCGCGCATCAACGCGGCCAATAGCGCGGTTTCCTGTCCGGCAGGTGCCGAAGCCAGATGATCCGCCGCCGCCAGCCGCGCCGCATCTTCCTTGTTCTGGCCCAGTTTCCAGGTGCCGTCAGTATCGGTGATATCGAAGCGGAACGGCTGGATCATCCGCAGCATCCGGTCCAATGCGTCCGGGTCCATCTTGTCGGCGGTCCAGGGGGATTTGGGCAGCAATTGCGCCTCGAAATGGGCGCTGAGCCGATCCAGCACGCCGCGCAATTGCGTGGCCTCCAGCGGCACCAGCATGCCGCGCAGATGCACCGCGACATAGTTCCAGGTCGGCACCTGATTGGCGGTGCCATACCAATCGGGCGAGATATAGCCATCGGGGCCGGTGACGGCGATGATGGCAGGTATGGGGCGTATGGCGGAGCGCGAAACCGGGTTCGAGCGCATCAGATGCAGCTCGGCGCTGCGGCCATCCTCGGCCAGCACGAAAGGCACATGGGCAGTGAGCGGCGCGGGATCTGCGTTGATGGACAGCGCGCCAAACCCGCGGTCGCGGGCAAATCCCAGATTGCGGGCGCGGGGTTCGGCTCGAAATATCGGGTTCGGGTGCATCGTGTCATTCTCCGGCCTGGGTTGGCCCTTGCGTAGCGCGGCAGGCTCTGTAATTGCTAGCCCCGTTCTCAGGGCGGGGCGCAATTCCCCACCGGCGGTATATCGGCCAGACCGATCAGCCCGCGAGCGCCCTTGCCTTGGCAGGGGGACAGCAGATCCGGTGAGAGGCCGGGGCCGACGGTGACAGTCCGGATGAAAGAGAACGTGCGTGGATCCCGAGCCAATTGGTGCGGGCCCCCATGTTCGTGATCGCCTTGGGTGACGTGTCTCCAGGCCAGGTTGGCAGCAAAAAGTGGAAACCGGTTTTTGCGGCCGCCAACGGCCAGCCAAGGCGAAAGGAGATCATGATGACACACACCCGATATGCGTTTATCAAAGCCAACTGGCATTGTGAAATTGTCGATCAGGCTCTGGTCGGGTTCGGCAATGTGATTGCCCCGGATCAAGTCGATGTGTTCGATGTGCCGGGCGCGTTCGAGATGCCGCTTTTGGCCCGTGATCTGGGGCTGACGGGGCGGTATGGGGCGGTGATCTGTGCGGCGCTGGTGGTGGATGGCGGCATTTACCGGCATGAATTTGTGGCTGCTGCTGTTGTTGATGGGCTGATGCGGGCGGGGCTGGAGAGCGGCGTGCCGGTCTTGTCGGTCGCGCTGACGCCGCACCAGTTTCACCAGACACCGCATCACATCGCCATCTACAAGGACCATTTCGTGCAAAAGGGGCGCGAGGCGGGCGAGGCGGCGCTGATGATCGGCAAAACACGGGCGGCGCTGGCGGCCTGACCGGAGGAGCCTCCGGCGGGAGTATTTGGGCAAAGAAGAAGCTGTTATGGCGTTTTCTCGTTTTACCTGAGGCACAGTATCCCCCTGGCGGGTGAGGCCGCGGTTTTTGAAACAACCGCGTTCGGCCTGCCAGGGGGGTTCAAATCAAACGCAATGCGCTTCAGGCGGTCAGATGCGCGGCATGGGTTCCGGTGATGGCGGCGGTCACGATCTGGCCCTCGGGCTGGTCTGTGCCGAAATGCACTTCGGTGAACTGTTCGGTCCGGCCCATGCGCGGGCTTTCCAGCAGCACCTTATGCGTTTTGCCCACCTGTGCCGCCAGATGCGCCGCGACAGCCGCATCCCCCGCCGCGCGCAACCGGGCAGCGCGGGTCTTGATGTCGCGCCCATGCACGGCGGGCATCCTTGCGGCAGGCGTGCCGGGGCGGGGGGAATAGGGAAAGACATGCAGCCAGGTCAGGCTACAATCCTGGATCAGGTTCAATGAGTTCTGGAACATGATTTCGGTCTCGGTCGGGAACCCGGCGATGATATCGGCACCGAATGTCATCTCGGGGCGCAGTTTGCGCGCCTGCTCGGCAAAGCGGATGGCATCGTCGCGGTTGTGACGGCGTTTCATCCGTTTCAGGATCATGTCGTCGCCATGTTGCAGGCTGAGATGCAGATGCGGCATCAGGCGCGGTTCCGTGGCGATGGCCTGCATCAGGTTTTCATCCACTTCGATGGAATCGATCGATGAGATCCTGAGCCGCGCCAGATCGGGCACCAGTTTCAGGATCCGCATCACCAGATCGCCAAGCCGTGGCTGCAATGGCAGATCACCCCCCCAGGAGGTGAGATCAACCCCGGTCAGCACCACCTCATTATAGCCGCGATCGACCAGCCGCTTGATCTGATCGACCACCACCCCGGCCGGAACCGAGCGGGAATTGCCGCGCCCGAAGGGGATGATGCAGAAGGTGCAGCGGTGATCACAGCCGTTTTGCACCTGCACATAGGCGCGGGCGCGGGTGCCGAAGCCGTCAATCAGATGGCCCGCCGTTTCGGTGACCGACATGATGTCATCGACCATCACCTTTTCGGTCGCGCCGATGAAATCGCCCGCCAGCGCGCGCCATGTCTCGGGTTGCATCTTTTCGGTATTGCCGATCACCAGATCGACCTCGGCCATAGTGGCGAAGGTCTCGGGTTCGGTCTGGGCCGCGCATCCGGTGACGATCAGCCGCGCGTCGGGGTTTTCGCGACGCAGCTTGCGGATCTCCTGCCTGGCCTTGCGCACGGCCTCGGCGGTTACGGCGCAGGTGTTGACGATCACGGCATTGTCGATCCCGGCGGCGCAGGTCAATTCGCGCATCGCCTCGGTCTCATAGGCGTTCAGTCGGCAGCCGAGCGTGTGAAAGAGGGGGGCGGTCATGTCAGATCCGCCAGAAATTCGGGCGATAAAACGCCGGAAAAGACATGCATGGTCGGCCCGGTCATCCAGACGCCATCGGCGCGCCAGTCGATCAGGATGCGCCCGCCATCGAGATCAATCGTCACCTTGCGCCCGGTCAGCCCGCGGCGCGCAGCGGCCACAGCCGTGGCGCAGGAGGAGGAACCGGAGGCCAGCGTAACACCCACGCCACGCTCCCAGACCCGCATCCGCAGATGATCGGGGGCCACGAGATGGGCAAACTGGACATTGGTGCGTTCGGGGAACAGCGGGTGATGTTCCATCTCGGCCCCGCGCGTGGCAAGATCGACCGCCTCTGCATCTTCGACAAAGAAGGTGCAATGCGGATTGCCCATGCCGGTGGCGGTGGGGCTGCCTTCGATTGGCAATTCCAATGTGTCCATCGCGTGCGCCAGCGGGATCTGGTCCCAGTTGAGTTGCGGCAGGCCCATATTGACCGATGTCAGCCCATCGCCGGCATCGACCGCCTGCAACAGCCCGCGCGCGGTGCGCAGGGTCAGCGACCCAGCCCCGGTGCGGTCCATCTCATGGCGCGCGATGCAGCGGGTGGCATTGCCGCAGGCACCCGAGATCGAGCCATCGGCATTGTAAAAGGTCAGATCCAGATCGGCATCCTGCCCGGCCCGGATCACGGCCAGCTGATCAAACCCGACCCCCCGGTGACGGTCCGCCAGCGCACGCGCCAACCCGGCCGTCACCGACATGTCGGTTGCCCGCCTGTCGATCACTACAAAGTCATTGCCGGCCCCATGCATTTTAAGAAAAGGCAGACCGGGATTTGTCTCAACATCAGCCATGGCGGTGCGTATACGCCGGGGCCTGGCAATTTGAAATCCCACGCTTGCGGATTTCCGCTTGACGCCTCGGAGCGGGGTTTATAGAGAAGCCGCCTGTAGCGGGCTGCCTTTCGGGCACTCCCTTGCGAAGAAGTGGGCCGTTAGCTCAGTTGGTAGAGCAACTGACTTTTAATCAGTGGGTCGCAGGTTCGAATCCTGCACGGCTCACCACTTTTTCAACATTATCAATGCGTTAGGTGGGTCTTTTAGGGATTCGCTTTGGACCTGGTCGGCTTGTGGAAGTGCCGTGGCAGCAAGAATTTGCGCGACCTTTGTATGGCAAGTGACCTACTCACAGAGAATATGCGGCGCGAGTCCGCATGGGGCCCATTCTGTTGAGAGCCCTTATTGATTGGATGCCGTTCGGAGACTCGAATTCCGCGTTTCCGTGAGAGGTTGTTGACGATGCGGATCCAAAGAAAGAGGCGCAAGATGCGCCTGTTGCCAACCGATGGCCAGTATTCCGCCCCAAGGACGGGGCGAGATTGCTGCCCGAACAGCCACCCGCCAGAAAATGCCAAGCGATAAGGGTCCTGCGTGGCTTGTCGCAAAAGGAGACGAGCGATGCGCCCGGTTTTGGCTATTACGAGACGTGCTTTGGCTGTCAGATCCCGGATATCGGGGCCGGAATCAATC
This sequence comes from Alterinioella sp., assembly GCF_058343375.1. Taxonomy (NCBI): domain Bacteria; kingdom Pseudomonadati; phylum Pseudomonadota; class Alphaproteobacteria; order Rhodobacterales; family Paracoccaceae; genus Alterinioella; species Alterinioella sp. The sequence continues at coordinate 11,484 of NZ_JBTUJH010000082.1, read as the reverse complement.
ATCAGATCGCGAGATATTCCTCGCGAAGTTCCTTGTTTTCCAGGACTTCCTTGGCGTCTCCGTCGAACACGACCTGGCCGGTATCCAGGATAACGGCGCGGTCAGCGATTTTCAGAGCCGCAATGGCATTCTGCTCCACGATGATTGTGGTAATGCCCTGGTCGCGGATCACGTTCAACGTTTTCGCAATCTCCTGCACGATGATCGGCGCAAGCCCTTCGTAAGGTTCATCCAGGAGCAGGACCTTGATATCACGTGCCAGGGCGCGGGCGATCGAAAGCATCTGCTGTTCACCGCCAGACAGCGTGATGCCCTCTTGCTTGCGGCGCTCATCAAGGCGTGGAAACAACTCATAGATTCTTTTGAGTGACCAACCGTGCGGTGGTGCAATCTGAGCCAGTTTAAGGTTTTCCTCAACTGTAAGGCCGGGGATGATCCGCCGGTCTTCGGGGACCAGAGCAATGCCCGCACCGGCCGCCTGAAAGCTCTTCATCTCATGCAATGGTTTGTGGTCGAGCCATATTTCCCCATGGCGCAATTCCGGGTTGTTGACACGGGCAATGGCGCGCAATGTGGACGTCTTGCCTGCGCCGTTACGGCCAAGAAGGGCCAGGATTTCCCCTTCGTGGATATTGAAGCTTACGCGTTGGACGATATAGCTCTCGCCGTAATAGGCATCGATTTCCCATACCGACAGAAAGGCGGGGGCCGTCGCCGCATGGTTGGCGTTCGGATCAAATTTCGGCTTGGTATTCATTCGTGATCTCCGATCAGGCGAAAAAGCGGACGTGTCAGATCTCTGCATCGCCAAGATAGGCTTCGCGTACTTTTGGGTGGCCCTTGATGTTCTCTGGTATGTCTTCGACCAGCGGTGCCCCCTGCGCCAGAACGGTAATCCGGTCGGCGAGGCTGAAGACGACATGCATGTCATGTTCGATGATGGCCATCGTGAGATTGCGCGACGCTCGAATTTCCTTCAGCAATTCGATCGTATTGTTGGTATCGGCCCGCGACATGCCCGCGGTCGGTTCGTCGAGCAACAGAAGTTTGGGCTGCTGAACCAGCGACATGGCCATCTCCAGGCGGCGCTTGTCGCCGCGCGAAAGCGAGCCTGCCAACATGTCTGTCTTCTTGTGCATGTTGACTTCTTTCAGCATCGTTTCCGCCTGATCGACGATCTTTTCTTCAGATCTGATGGATTCGAAGGCATGCATGCGGAAAGATCCGTCGCGCCCTGCGAAACAGGGGATCAGGACATTTTCCAGAACCGTTTGATCCGCGAAGATCTCGGGCGTTTGAAAGACGCGGCTGATGCCCATCTGGTTGATCTCATATGGCTTGCGGCCCAACACGTTTTTGCCCTGGAACGTAACTGTTCCACTGTCGGGCATCAGCTTGCCGACCAGCACATTGAGCAGTGTGGATTTGCCGGCCCCATTGGGGCCGATAATGGCGTGGCAGGTGCCTTCGTGCACTTCCAGGTTGACGTCATCCAAAGCCTGCAATCCGCCAAAGCGCTTGTTCACGCCCTTAACTTCAAGGATTCCCATCTCGGTTTTCTCCTATTCGCCCGGCTCGGTCGAGGGTTCATCCCCGCCTGAAGGCTCTACGCGATTTCGCCTGAACATTGCGGCAATGCGTTTGCCGCCTTCGACAATCCCACCCGGAAGGAAGATCACGACCGCCATGAACACGAGGCCAAGCGTCAACTGCCAGCCCGATCCGGTGAACGGATAGACGATATTGACCAGCGTATTTTCCAGCCAAGTGGGGAAGATGGCGAACCACTGATGCAGAATGCTGCTGTTGATCGTGGAAATGATACTTTCGAGATAGGCAATGACACCCGCCCCGAGGACCGGACCGATCAAGGTTCCCGCGCCACCGAGAATGGTCATCAGGACCACCTCGCCCGACGCGGTCCAGAGCATTCTTTCAGCCCCGGCCAGAGGGTCCATGGCCACCATCAGGCCACCGGCAAGGCCGGCATACATCCCCGAGATAACGAAGGCCGCCAGCGCATAGGGGCGCGGGTTCAGGCCGGTATAGGTCATCCGGGTCTGGTTGGATTTGATGGCCCGCAGCATGAGGCCAAAGGGCGAACGGAACAGCCGGATGGCAAAATAGAAGGCCGCCAGCATCACGATGCCGCTCAGGTAGTAGCCGACATTGAAGGTGAAACTCCATCCGCCCAAAACCAGCTCGGCGCTTGAATGGATGTTGAGCCCAAAGATATTGGGGGGAGGGATATTGCCGTCGGCCGCTTGCGCCGCCCCCAGGATCCGCGGATCGTTCAGCGACAGGGTCAGGCCGGTTTCGCCACCTGTCAGCGGGGTCAGAACCGAATAGGCCAGACTATAGCTCATCTGCGCGAAGGCCAGCGTCAGGATGGAAAAATAGATCCCCGTCCGGCGCAGCGAAACGTAGCCGATCAGCAGCGCGAACAGGCCGGCAACGATGACCGAGACGATCAGGGCCGGAATGACATTCATCGTCAGAAGCTTCATCATCCAGACCCCGGCATAGGATCCCGCCCCCAGAAACGCGGCATGACCGAAAGAGAGATAGCCGGTCAGCCCGAAGAGGATGTTATAGCCGATCGCGAAAATCCCGAAGATCACCAGTTTCTGCATCAGGTCCGGATAGCCGGCATTGAACTGGGCCAGGCCGATGGTATCGGGGAAAGGGTTCAGGATGAACGGGGCGAAAACAACGAGGCAGACCACGATCAGAAAAAGCTTTCTATCGCCAATATTCAGTCCAAGCATGGCTCAATCCTCCATTACGCCCTTGCGGCCCATGAGGCCACGCGGACGGATCAAAAGTACGACAACGGCGACGAGGTAGATAACCACTTGGTTGATGCCGGGCAGAAACTCGATGATCTGCGACATCGAGGCAAAGCTTTGCAGGATGCCAAGCAGGAAGCCGGCGGCGACAGCACCGCCAAGGCTGCCCATGCCGCCGACCACCACGACGACAAAGCTGACGACCAGGAAATCCATGCCGATGTGATAATTGGGCGACAGGATCGGTGTATACATCACCCCGGCCAGCCCGGCCACGACGGCGGCAATGGCAAACACGACCACAAAGCGCCGGTCGATATCGATGCCCAGCAATCCGACCATTTCCCGGTCCTCCATCCCGGCCCGCACAACCATGCCAAAGGTCGTGAATCGCAGGAATGCAAACACTGCGGAAATGATCACGACCGCAAAACCGAAAAAGACCAGACGCCAATAGGGATACATGATCGAGAAGGCATCAAAGCCAAGCAGCACGCCAAAATCAAACGACCCGATAAAGGCTTCGGGGGCAGGCGTCGGGATCGGGTTCGCGCCGAAGAATGCCTTGATGATTTCCTGCAACACAATCGCCAGGCCGAACGTGACCAGGATCTGATCCGCATGCGGGCGTTTGTAAAAATGCTGGATCAGGCCGCGTTCCATGATGACGCCAATCAGCGCCATGATCGGAATGGCGACGATAACTGCCAGCGGAACCGACCAATCGATTATGGTTCCACCCACTCCCGGGCCAAACCAGGCTTCGATATAGGGCGTGTTAACGGTCAGCGGGTTGCCAAGAAAGTCGGTCCTGGTTTCGTCGATCGTTTCAAAGGACAGAGTCAGGATTCTCTTCAGCGTGACAGCGACGAAAGCGCCCATCATGAACAAGGCACCATGGGCGAAGTTCACCACGCCAAGGGTCCCGAAGATCAGCGTCAGACCAAGGGCAATCAGCGCATAGGCGGATCCTTTGTCGAGGCCGTTCAGAATTTGCAGAATAATCGCTTCCATGGCTTTCCCAGTCCAATTGGCAATAAATGTGCCCCCCGCTTGTGGCGGAGGACACGATTGCAGCCGGCCCCGACGGATATGCCCGGGCCGGCAGGTTTCTGATATTAAGCGCCCGGGTTACAGGTGCCCAATGAGCCGCCCTGGAAATCCGGGTGGTCAATCGGGTAGGTCACGGCGTCACGCGGCGTGACCTGGACGATCTCAAGAAGGTCGAACTCGTTTTGCGGGTCTTCCTTGCCGCGCACCACCAGAACGTCCTTGAAGCACTGGTGATCTTCGGCACGATAGAGGGTCGGGCCATTGCCCATACCGTCGAACTCAAAGCCTTCCAGAGCCTCGACAACCGAACAGGGGTTGAAGCTGCCACCGCGTGTGACGGCATCCGCATAGAGCAGGGTCTGCACATAACAGGTATGGGCCGCCTGCGACGGCGGGAAGCCATAGCGTTCACCAAAGGACCGGGTAAAGGCCTGGCTGCCGGCATCGTCGAGGGACCAGTGCCAGTTGGTCGAACCGTAGATGCCCTCGATCGCGGTTCCGGCACCACGTGCCATCAGGCGCGAGAACAGCGGCACGACGATGGCAAAGTCCTGACCATTGGCCTGCATGTCGCGCAGGCCGAACTGAACGGCCTGGGTCAGAGAGTTGACCATATCCCCACCATAGTGGTTCAGGATCAAGACATCGGCACCCGAGTTCGCAACCGGAGTCAGATAGGACGAGAAGTCGCCGGCGCCGACCGGGGTCATCACGGCATTGGTGGTTTCCCAACCCATGGCCTCTGTGTAGGTGCGCATGGAGCGTTCCTGGCTCCAGCCCCAGGTATAGTCGGCCGTCAAGTGATAGGCGCGACGGTTGGTGCCATAGGCCGCCTCGAGGATCGGTGCCAATGCGCGGCCGCTCATCTCGGTGTTGAAGAAGTGGCGGAAGCCATTGGCACGGCGGTCTTTGCCGGTCGTGTCATTGGAGTGAGTCAGACCAGCCATGAAGATCACGCCCGCGTCCTGGCAAAGCCCCTGAACCGCGATTGCAACGCCGGAGGAAGACCCGCCGGTAATCATGATCGCGCCATCGCGCTCGATCATCGACCGCGCCGAAGAGCGCGCCGCATCCGAGGATGTCTGCGTATCGCCGGTGACGTATTCAACACGACGTCCAAGGATGCCGGTGCCGTCAAGCACGGTCGAGCTGAACGTGTTCAGCATGCCGCCGTCGCCTTCGCCGTTCAGGTGTTCGACCGCCAGCATATAGGCGCGCAGCTCATCGGCACCCTCATCGGCATAGGCACCGGTCTGCGGCACATTGAACCCAAGGGTTACGCTGTCAGAACCCGGCGCGTTGGTGAAACCCGTATCGGCGCTTGCCCAAGCCGCGCCAGAGAAGATTGTTGGAACCGCCAGAGTTGCTCCGGTCACGGCGCTGGCTTTCAGCATGCCACGACGGGTAAAATTACCTTTCGACATATATCGTCCTCCATTTTGTGGAAAGGCCCGGACCTCCCAATCCAGGCGAGGGTAATGACTACCCCTACAAACGGATACAGGCTTCTCAAAAATTAGCAATCCGGCCGATTTGAGGAAATTTTATTCCTGTAAATAAGTTAACTACACCGTTAAATTCTTGCAATAAAGTTAACTCATCTGTGGTGATGAGAGGGGAGCGCAGCCAGCGCTGATCGTGTTTCAAGCTGCTATCCGCAGGGCTGGCTCGGCAAATCTGAACCGGTGAACCAGGCGGATTTTCGGCTCCGGCCCCGGGCGCATGGCCAAGCCGGAAATCCACAGGAAAAAGGGCTCTGAACCATTCGAGGAAACCGAGTAGCCTGTGTTCATCCACGGCCCGCCAACACCGTGCCCAAAGGGGGATGATTTCGCACGCTTTTGCGGGTCAAAATTGAATGCCGATTGACATTTGCCGGCCCGGCGGATGAAACCAAGCATAATACAGCAGGAGGAAGACGCCCCACGACGGGGCAGGTTTATGGATGTGGAACTGCAAAAGCATCAGATCCAAGCCGCCGCTGCAAGGAATGCACCGAATGGAAAACCGGTGGATGACACTGGCGTTCAAGGCAATGGCCGGTCTCGCGGCATCCAGGGATGAGAGCAGAATGAACAGGCTCTGCCGTGACCCTCATGCCGGGATGCGGGTCGTGAAACGCAGCCGCGACACCGTCGCCCCAAACGCCACAATCTTGTTGGAACCGTCCTGATCCGCTCAGGCCTGCCGGAGATCACAATGTTGGATGTCTACCCCCCCGAGGCCCTGCCTGAGTGGCCACCGCGCCGGGGCGTCCGGCGATGATCCAGCATTCTGCGATCATGGCCGGGGGCGTTGAAGTGGTGCATCTGGCGCTGGTTCCCGCTTGCCAGGGCAAGGTCATCGCGCTGGCCGCACTAGCCGATGTCGCGGGCAAGGCGCGCGTCTTCTTCAACGACGCGGCACGCCTTGACAAACTGGCCCCGGGTGCGGGTGGTTTTATCCCCGAACAGGAAATCCGCCTGCGCGGAAATGGCGGGATGTATGTGGACGGAACGGTATCTGACGCGAAGCCGGAAGCCCTGACCCTGACATATGACGGCACCACGCTGACCTTGCCTTTATCTACCCCACGCGCCGAATTTCTGTCCGGGCAGGACTGTCTGCTGAGCACGCTCAATCAGGCGCTGTCCGTGCCGGTGAACGCGGCTGACGAGGCGCTCAATCCGCTTGCCGACCCGGCCTATATCCGTGGTTGGCTGGCCCATCATGCCCGCCACCAGGGGGTTACGGCGGCAGTGCTGCTCAACCGCCTTGGGCCGGGCGGGGCGGGGGCGGAGTTTGCCCAACGGTTGCGCGCAGAGCTGGAGGCCGCACCCGTCGCGCTGGCCCGGATCGTGGTGCTGGATGTGCCGGGGCCGACGGGGCATTTGGGCGCGCCCGATGAACGGCATCTGATTTGCGCCCCCGAGGCACCGGGAAAGGGCAGGATGAAGCCGCCCGCGCCGGATCCCTGGCGCGCGGGTTTCGGCGATGAGGTTCTGCTGGAATTCCTGCGCCATGCGGTTTTGCCCGGTGCCACGGGAGTGGCCTATCTCGATCTGTCCGACTGGCTGTCGCCGCCCAATCCGGGCCAGGGCACTGTCTTTGACGCGGCACGCGCTGCCCGCCCTGATCCGCTGATTGCGCTCACCGGGTTGCGCGCCTTTGCCTGGAAGCTGCCCAACAACGGTGCGGCGCGCCCCGGAGATCACATCTGCCGTCCCTTCGACCTCAGGGCAGCGTTTTCGCGCTGGGTGTTCTGCCCGGCGCAGGGGCGCGATCTGCCCCAGACCTGGCGGCCGCACCGGATCATCGGGCTGCAGGCACAACCTGCCCCGGAGCACCGGCTCTGGCGCTTTGTCGGGCTGCGCCATCCGGGGGCCGCCCCGTCGCAGCTGGTGCCCAAAAGCAGCTTGCGCGAAGATGCCGAATTGCTGGCCCTGTCGCGCGATATTTTTGGCCATGACCCGTTTCGGGTGCCCGACCCCGAGATCGAGCCAGGCGTCATCGCGGTGCCCGCCGCCAAACGCGGCGACAAGATCGTGCTGGTCACGGCGATGAAAAACGAGGGGCCGTTCCTGCTGGAATGGATCGCCTATCATCGGGCCATCGGGGTCAGTGACATCATCGTGTTTACCAATGATTGCACAGATGGCACCGATAGGTTTCTCGACCTGCTGGCGGCGCGCGGCATTGTTGAACATTACCCGAACCCGTTTCGGGAAATGGGGCTGAAGCCGCAGCATGCGGGCTTTCGCGCCGCCGAACAGATGCAGACCGTGCAGACCGCCGACTGGCTGATGACGCTGGATGTGGATGAGTTCATCAATGTGCATGTGGGCGGCGGCCATTTGCGGGATCTGTTCGCAGCCATGGGTGATGCGAACATGATCTCCTGCACCTGGCGGCTGTTCGGCAATTCCGACCTGACCCATTTCGAGGATGATTTCCTGTTGCGCCAATTCACCCGCTGTGCCGCCAAAAATGCGGCACGCCCGCATCAGGCCTGGGGGTTCAAGACGCTGTATCAGAACAACGGAATTTTCCGCAAACTGGGCGTGCATCGACCAAAGGGGTTGCAGGGCGCTGCGGTGAAGCATCTCAACTGGGTCAACGGTTCTGGCCAGGCGATGCCGGAAAAAGAGTTCCGCTCCGGCTGGCGCTCAAATACCGATACGATCGGCTATGACCTGGTGACCCTGAACCATTATGCGGTGCGCTCGACCGAAAGCTTTCTGGTCAAACGCGACCGGGGCCGGGTCAACCATGTTGACCGGGATCAGGGCGGGGCCTACTGGTTTCGGATGAACCACAACACCACCCAGGACAGCTCGATCCAGCGGATGATCCCGATGCTGGAGGCGGAATGGGCACGCTTGATGGCCGATCCCGAGATCGCCGCCGCGCATGACCATTGTGTTACCTGCCACCGCGCCAAGATCGCCGACCTGATGGCACAGCCCGAGCCGCGGGCCTTCTATGACATGCTGACCAGTGACCGTTATCGCACCCTGTCGCGGCTGCTGCCGGGTTTTGGGGCGAACGTGTTTCTGGCCGGGCCTGAATCGGTGCCGCAGGAATTGCTGGAGCGTTTCGGCAATGCCGCGCTGCCCGATGATTTCTATTTCACCGTTGATCGACCATCGGACACAAAGCACTGATGCGGGCGCTGATTGTCACCTGTATGCGCAACGAGGCACCGTTTTTGCTGGAATGGATCGCCTATCACCGGCATATCGGTTTCACCGATTTCCTGATCTATTCCAACGATTGCGAGGACGGCACCGATGTGTTGCTCGACCGCCTGGCCGAGATGGGGATCGTGGTGCATGAACGTAACCATGCAGGCGGCAAGAAAACCGTTCAATGGCGCGCGTTGAGCCGGGCGCGCCATCACCCGCTGACCGGCTTGGCGGACTGGATCTATGGCACGGATGTGGATGAGTTTCTGTGCATCCACGCCGGTGACGGCCATCTGCGCGATCTCATTGCCGCTTGCCCGCAGGCACCTGGCTTTGCGATCCCCTGGCGGATGTTCGGCAATGGCGGGGTGGTGCGGTTCGAGGATAGGCCGGTGCTGGAACAATTCACCCGCGCAGCCCCTGACGCTTTGCTTTGGCCGTGGCGTGCGGTGCAGTTCAAATCGCTCTACCGGGCTGACCCCCGCTATCAGCGGCTGGGCGTGCACCGTCCGCGCCTGAAGAACGGCCAGACGCATGGGCCTTGGGTCGACGGCAACGGCGCGCCATTGGTGGAAACCCCCGGCACCGTGGTGCCGACATTGGCCCCGCGCTATGGGCTGGCGCAAATCAATCACTACGCGCTGGGCGCGATGGAAAGTTTTCTGGTCAAGGTCGCGCGCGGCAAGCCAAACCATAGCGAGGATGCCATCGACCTGGCCTATTGGTCGGATCGCAATTTCTGCGCCGTCGAGGACCGGTCGATTTTGCGCCATTGCGAAGCGGTGGCCGATGCTGTGGCGGCGCTGCGTGCGGATCCCGAGCTGGACCGGCTCCATCGGTTGGGAGTGGACTGGCGGCGGGCAAAGATTGCAGCGTTGATACAGGAATCCAACAGTTTCTACATGCTGGCGCGGTTGATGCAGATGCCGCCGACCCAGGTCCTGTCGCATGCGCAACAATCCTATTTGTTCAAGGGGTTGATGACAGTTCGCCGGTTACAGGCCGCCCGCAAGGCCGCGGCCGGGGCGGATGGTGGTGCCGGACCCGAAGCAGGCGTTCCACGATGAGATATGCAACAAGGTCGAAGAATTTCAGCAAAGGTCACATCCGGGCATTCAGCAAGAAAGCAGTGTTGAAAAACGCCCATCTATGAAGGATGTTACCGGCGAAGGCGACAAGCTAGGGTGAGAAATTATGAATAAGGTCAAGTGCCTGATTGTGTCTGCAATGCGCGACGAAGGGCCTTACATCCTGGAATGGGTCGCCTTCCATCGGTCAATTGGGGTTACAGATTTCCTGATCTACACCAATGATTGCAGAGATGGATCCGACTTGTTGCTGGACAGGCTGCAGCAGAATGGAATTCTCACCCATGTCCGCAACAAGGTCCTGAAGCGAGGCCCGCAAAAATCTGCCTTCAAGGCGGCAATGCGCCACCCGGCATATCTTGAAGCAGAATGGGTGTTGGCCAGCGATGTTGACGAATTTCTGAACATCAAGGTTGGAGCCGGCCAGATTGAGGATTTGCTGGATCTGTATCCTGATGCCGATGCGATACCTGTTTGTTGGCGGATGTTCTCGAATAATGGGCACGAAGAAATAATCCCCGGTTTTTCAATCGAAGCACTGACCGATGCGGAATCCCCCGATGCGGACCCGGACGCCGTAGGTCGATTTGTAAAAAGCCTGTTCAAGCCCAATCCTGAAATGGTGCGGATTGGAACCCATGCTCCGGTATACACAGCGGAATTCGAGGCAAAGGCAAAATGGGGCACCCCGTGGTGCACACCGGAAAATCCGGATGACCCCAGACGCCCCCGGACCGATTACGGATACGATATTGCCCAAATGAACCACTACGCTGTTCGTGCTGTTGACCCATTCCTGTTGAAGCGAGATCGAGGAGACGTCAACTATATGGCGAACCGGCTTGAATTGGATTATTGGGCGCGTTGGTGCCGAGGGGGGAGTAAGGACGATTCGATCCTCGAACGTGTGCCGGGCATGAAGAAAGAGCTGGAAGAACTGACCAGGGATCCGATTGTTCGGCGGTTACATGATGGCGCGATAGAGTTTCATAAAAACCGCATTCGTGAACTATTGGAAACCGAGGAATACCGGAACCTCAAGAGACAAATTTTCGAACTATCCCCACCGAAACAACCTGCCAAAAAGCAGAAAAATACAAACTTGGCGGCTACCGAGTTGGCCTTGAAAGCTCCAGGCAGGCACAAGAATAGGCTGCGCATGCTGGAGCAGATGCCAAAACATGGCCGGTGTGCCGAAATCGGGGTCTGGAATGGTGGGTTTTCAGATGCAATTCTTGAGGTGACCAAACCAAAAGAGCTTGTGTTGATTGACCCCTGGGATTTGCTGTCGAAGCAATCAGAGGAAGAACGCACACATAAAAAACACGCTGACACGGGTTTTATGGATGACATGTTTCAGAATGTCTCAGACAGGTATGGCCATTTGGAGAACGTGACCATCGTCAAAGGGTTTTCCTCTGACGTTTTGTCCACCTTTCCGGACGATTATTTTGACTGGGTGTATGTGGATGGAAATCACCAATATGAATTTGTGAAGAAAGATATTGAACTTGCATTTCAGAAGGTCAGGGCTGGAGGAATAGTTGCCGGGGATGATTTTTTCTGGAAACGAAATGAGAGAATGCATGTCAAGGAAGCTGTCCTCGATACAATGAAAGAACACGGTATGACCAATCGCCCGACCCGATTTGGACAGCAATACATGATTACTGTTCCGGAAAAGCCTCTCGCAATTGCAGAGAGCGCCTGAGATCATCCAATTCGAGAAACGAATTAACAAAAAATCTTTCGGTCACTCAGCAATGGCCATGACTGTAAGCTCACCTTAAAGGGAAAGCAGCCCTCATTGAGTCGACCAGCTCTGAATTCACTTCAAGGCTTTCCTTACTGATCGAGCGATCAAATTTCCAGCCCGTTGAAATTTGGCGA
>NZ_JBTUJH010000081.1:0-17414 GCF_058343375.1 Alterinioella sp. | reverse complement strand
CACGCCGCTGGACCTGTATGAGCGGCCCAACGGCGTATTCGTGGCGCAATTCATCGGCTCGCCACAGATGAACCTGCTCGATGGCGAGATCGTGGAAACCGGGGCGCAGACAAGGGTGAAAACCGATCGCGGCGGCGGCACATTTCTGTCTGATTACCCCTCGAACGCGGATGATATGGGCGCGCGGGTGCGGGTCGGCATCCGGCCCGAGGATATGACCACCACCGAGGCTGACGATTACGCTTTTGAAGGTATCGTCCATATCACCGAGGCTCTGGGCGAGGTCACATTGCTTTATTTCCAAAGCGATGCAGGTGATCCGGTCATTGGCAAACTGCCCGGTGTGCATTCAAAGCTGCGCCGTCAAACGCTGCGCATGTCAGCCCCGTCTGACAAGGTGCACCTGTTCCGCGACGGTATCTCGTTGCATTACCGCTGACAGGTTTGACCGCGCCGCCTGCGCCTGCTAATTGAACGCATGTTCAGTTAATTTAGGGGGGTGCCATGGATATCACCACAGCAAAGGTTATTGTCACCGGCGGGGCCAGCGGGTTGGGCGAAGCGACGGCGCGCCACCTTGCGGGCGCAGGTGCGGCCGTGACGCTGTTCGACCGGGACGCAGAGAAGGGCCAGGCGGTCGCGGCATCGCTGCCGAACGCCAGTTTCGCCGAGGTCGATGTGACGTCAGAGGACAGCGTGGCCGCAGGTATCGCGCTTGCGTCCAAAGCCATGGGCGGTGTCACCGCATTGGTCAATTGCGCCGGCATCGTGACCGGGGCCAGGACGGTGGGATCGAAGGGGCCGTTTCCGCTGGAGATGTTCCAGCGCACCATCGACATCAATCTGGTCGGGGCCTTCAATGTAACACGTCTGGCGGCCGCCGAGATGGCCGGGAACGCGCCCAATGATGACGGCGAACGCGGCGTGATCGTCAACACCGCCTCGATCGCGGCCTATGACGGGCAAAAGGGGCAGGCGGCCTATGCGTCGTCAAAAGCGGGGGTTGCCGGGCTGTCCTTGCCATTGGCGCGCGATCTGGCGGGGCTTGGCATTCGCACCATGGCGATTGCGCCGGGTCTATTTCTGACGCCGATGCTGGAATCCCTGGGCGAAGAGATGATGGCAACGCTGGCCGGGGATGTGGTGTTTCCCAAACGTCTGGGCGCGCCCGAGGAATTTGCCCGGCTGGTGCGCTTCATCATCGAAATGGCCTATCTCAATGGCGACACGATCCGGCTGGATGGGGGCTTGCGTCTGCCCTAAGCTGGGGCTTCGAATGCCGGAGGAGAGATGCGCGAAATTCTGACGATAACCCTGAATCCGGCAGTGGATCTGGACAGTTCGGTAGCGGTGGTGACGCCGGGTCCGAAACTGCGCTGTGCGGCCGCGGTGCTTGACCCCGGCGGCGGCGGCATCAACATATCCCGCGCGCTCGCGGAACTTGGCGGGACCAGCATGGCGCTGGTGGCAGTGGGCGGCGCGATGGGCAATGTTCTGACCGGGCTTCTGACCCGCGAAGCGGTCGCGGCCCGGTTCATCGAGGCCCCCGGTGAAACCCGGCAGAGCCTGTCTGTTACCGAAAGCAGCACCGGCGCGCAGTATCGTTTTGTCTTTCCCGGCCCGGTCTGGGACGTGGCCGATCTGGCCCGGGCCGAAGCCGAGATTGCGGCGGCGGTGCCAAGCGGCGGGCTGGTGATCCTGTCGGGCAGTCAGCCGCAGGGTTTTGCCGATGATTTTGCCGCGCGGCTGGTGGGCATCGCAGCCGAAAAAGGCGCAGGCGTTGCGCTGGACAGTTCAGGTGCCGCGCTGCGCGCCCTGGAGGCCGGACAGATCACCGGGCTTGAGCTGTTGCGGCTGGACCAGGGCGAGGCGGCGGAACTGGCCGGTCGGGCGCTGAGGGATGCCGCCGCCAGCGCCCGGTTTGCTGCTGATCTTGTGGCGCGCGGCGTGGCCGGCATCGTGGTTCTGGCGCGCGGGGCCGAAGGCTCGGTTCTGGCGACGGATCAGGGTCAATGGTTCTGCAATGCGGCGGATGTTCCGGTGCGCTCGAAAACCGGGGCCGGTGACAGTTTCGTGGCGGGCTTTGTCCTGGCTTTGGCGCGCGGGGCGGCACCGGACATGGCATTGCAACGCGGCGTGGCAGCGGCAAGTGCGGCGGTGATGACCGCGGCGACCAGGCTCTGCCGGCGTGAAGATGCCGAGGCGCTGATGGCCGAATGCAAAATCTCTGCGCTATAGGTTTGGCATGAAAAAACCGGCCTCAAACGGGCCGGTTCAGAACATTTGGGCAGGGCAGGGCGGTTCAGCCGCCCCAGCTGCGCACCGCACCGCAATCCATATGGGTAAAGTTCGAGCGGGAATACCGGCCGACACCGCCGGCATTGACCGCTTGGCCCGCGCGCGCGACCTGACTGACCGACCGGTTCGACAATCGCAGATCGGCGGCCTGGCCCTGCATGTGCAGCGAATTGCGCGCCACGCCCGAAGACCGCGCCCGCAGCATCGCATTGGTCGCGGGCGACCGGTAGCCCGACAGCAGCATATAAGGTTCGCTCGTATCCAGCAGATTATGGGTCGCGGCCAGGATATCGACCGTGCGCGGGTCGATATTGTGGGTCTCATCGACACGCCAGTCGCGCATGAAATACGTGATTTCTTCCATTGCCGGGCGGATATATTCACCTTCGATCCAGTAAACCATTTCCAGCGATTCGCCGGTCCGGGTGGCATACATTTTCAGTTTGCGAATATCACCGGCACCGCGCAGGAGGCCAGTTGCGTTGGCTGCAAAGGGTGCAGCAGTTAACGTCGTGGCCGCAAAGGCACCAAGAAGCCCCCGCCGCGTTATCGTCGGTTTCGTCATTTTAGATAGCCCCGTCCTTCTGCCCGTGCCGAAAACCACAAATACCGTTAAAATCGGCCTTTTTTGTGTCCATCCCCATGTGTGGGTTTGATGACACATTCGAGAGAATTTTTAAAGTCCCCAGGGGGGAGTGTCCGGCCGCAGGCACCCGCGTCGGCAGAAATCCGCCAAAAAGGCGTTCATTCCGGGGGGGTTGGCCGATTCTTCAACCTCAAATGCAGCATCTGTCCGTCGCATGATGCCAGCAATCTACACCTTGCGGCTTTCCGAAACGTAAAAGGGAAACCGGCAGTGAGTTTGCCACCGGAATGCCATACAATCTGCATAATTGATTGGCGCGGAGGTGATTCATGGCCGTTTTGAGAGCTCGACGATTTTTGCCCTTTGTCCTGACGGCACTGTTGGCATTTCCCATTTCAAGCCCGGCATCTGCCCAGGTCACCGCGTTCCGGCAAGCCATCGCCGAAGGGGCCGCGGCGCAATCTGACCTGGCCGCGTTCTATCGCGGGCGCGCATTCGCGCCGATCTGGACCCGGCCCGAGGATGCCGACCGGCGGGCTGCGCTTTTGACGGCGCTGGACGGTGCACCCGATCACGCCCTGCCTGCGTCGCGCTATGATGGCGACGCGCTGCGCGCGGCTTTCATGAATGCCGACACCCCCTATGACCGGGGCCGGGCCGAGATCATGGCCTCGACCATGTTCCTGGCCTATGCGCGTGACGTCCAGTCGGGCCTGTTGGAGCCGGGCGACATCATCCCGGTCATTGCGCGTGATTTGCCGCGCCGTGACCCCACTGACCTTCTGAACGCAGTGGTGGCGGGCGATCCACGTGCTTTCATGCGGTCGCTGCCACCTGCGCATCCCGAATATCTGAGCCTGCAACGCCAGATGCTGGCGATGGAGCGGGTGATCGGCGATGGCGGCTGGGGCCCGGCCGTCGGCGGTGGGCGAATGGAGCCTGGCGCACGCGGCGCGGGCGTGGTGGCGCTGCGGGATCGTCTGGAGCGCATGGGATATCTGGCGCGCTCTGCCACCGCCGAATATGACGACGCGATGGTGGCTGCGGTGCGGCTGTTCCAGAGCCGCCACGGATTGGAGGTTGACGGTGTCGCCGGTCCGGGCACGATTGCCGAGATCAACATTGCCCCCGAACAGCGCCTGCGCCAGATCATTCTGGGGATGGAGCGGCAGCGCTGGCTGAACTGGGAAAACCCCGATCGTGGCACCCGCCACGTGCTGGTCAATATCCCTGATTTCCACGCCTTCGTGATCGACAATGAGGAGATCAGCTTTTCCACCCGTGTCGTGGTGGGCGCGTCGCCCGAAGATCGCGCCACGCCGGAATTCTCCGATATGATGGAATATATGGTCATCAACCCGAGCTGGAATGTCCCGCGCTCGATTGCCGTCAATGAATACCTGCCCGCGATGCAGGCCAACCCGGCGGCAGCCAGCCAGTTGCAGCTGTTGCGCGGCGGCACGCCGGTCAGCCGGGCGGGAATTGACTTCACGCAATATACCCGCGCGAATTTTCCCTTTGACCTGCGCGAACCGCCCTCATCGGGCAATGCGCTTGGCCGGGTGAAATTCATCTTTCCCAACCGGCACAACATCTATTTGCATGACACGCCGTCGCGCAGCCTGTTCAACCGCGAGGCCCGCGCCTTCAGCCATGGCTGTGTGCGGGTGCAACGCCCGCTGGAACTGGCCTATCACCTGCTGGCACCCCAGGAGGCGGACCCGCAAAGCTATTTTGATGCCATCCTGGGCACTGGCCTTGAAACGCAGGTCGATCTGACCACGCAGATCCCGGTCCATATCGTGTATTGGACCGCGTTCGTATCCTCCGACGGGGCGTTGAATTTCCGCCGCGATGTCTATGATCGCGACGCGCGGCTGTGGAATGCGATGGCCGCAGCCGGGGTGGAACTCCGCGCGGTCTCAAGCTAAAGCTTTGCCCGGACGCGACCAGTATCAGGGCACAGATAATGGCATATACGATCCGGCAAATCGCCGAGGCTTTGGGGGCTGAGGCCGAAGGCGCGCTTGATCTTGAGATCGAGGGCCTGGCTGAACCTGCCTCGGCGGGTCCGCGCGATCTGGCTTTGGCCATGGCGGCCGAATATATGGCAGGGCTCGGCACCGGTCAGGCCCGCGCCGCCGTGCTTGCCCCCGGATCCGATTGGCAGGCTGCGGGGCTGGAGGCGGCGATTTTTGTCGGCCGGGCGCGCTATGCGATGGCCGGGCTGACGGCCGTGCTTGACCCCGGCCCTGACATTGCGCCGGGCATCCACGCCACCGCCGTTATTGATGAAACGGCGCAGATCGGCGCGGATGCTGCCATCGGCCCCTTTGTGGTGATCGGCCGCAAGGCCCGGATTGGCCCGAACGCGCGCATCGCCTCGCATGTCAGCATCTCCGAGGCGGCGCAGATCGGGGCCGATGCGCTGCTGATGCAGGGCGTGCGCATCGGGGCGCGGGTTATCATCGGCGACCGGGTCATCATCCATCCCGGCGCGGTCATTGGCGGCGACGGGCTGTCCTTTGTCACGCCCGGGAAATCCACCGTCGAACAGGTGCGCGAAACGATGGGCCAGGTCACGGCCGCGACCCAAAGCTGGACGCGGATTCACTCGCTCGGATCGGTGCGCATCGGCGATGACGTGGAAATAGGCTGCAATTCCACGATTGACCGCGGCACCATTCGCGACACTGTTGTCGGCAATGGCTGCAAAATCGACAATCTGGTGCATCTGGCCCATAACGTGGTGACCGGCGATCATTGCCTGTTTGCGGCGCAGGTGGGCATTGCCGGATCGACCACGCTTGGGGATCGGGTGGTTTGCGGCGGCCAGGTCGGCATTGCCGACAATCTGACTGTCGGCAGTGATGTGGTGGCCGGCGGCGGCTCGAAGATCTTGTCGAATGTGCCCGCGGGCCGCGCGGTTCTGGGCTATCCCGCGATCAAGATGGAGGCCCATGTGGAAAGCTACAAGGCGCTGCGGCGCCTGCCGCGACTTGCCGCCAAGGTTGCCGCGCTGCAAAAAGCCGTTTCAAAACCGGGATCGGATGACTAAATGCCACTGGATATTCATGGAAAGATCAAACGGCATGGCTGAAAGCGTCAGGGACAAGGTGATTGCGATCATCGCCGAACTGGCGGTGCTTGAGGTCGAGGATGTGCGACCGGGCGCCACATTGGACGATCTGGGCATCGACAGCCTTGGCGTGGTCGAAAGCATCTTTGCCATTGAAGAGGCGTTCGATATTCAGGTGCCCTTCAATGCCAATGAACCGGAAAAAAGCGCCTTCGACATCTCCAGTGTTGCCTCGATCATCACGGCGGTCGAAGGGCTGGTGGCAGATCAGGCATGACCCGCGTTGTCATCACCGGTCAGGGCACGATCAACGCGCTTGGCGCGGATGTGGCCACAACCAAGCAGGCCATGCGCGAGGGGCGTTGCGGCATTGGCGATCTGGAGATGCGTGACCTTGACCGGCTGGCGGTGCGGATCGGGGCCCAGATCAAGGATTATGACCCCGAGGCGCTGTTCAATCGTCAGCAGATTTCGCTCTATGACCGCTTTACCCAATTCACCCTGATCGCCGCGCGTGAGGCTATCGCGCAGGCGGGGCTGGAATTTCACGGCGATCTGGCGGCGCGTTCGGGCGTGGTGCTTGGCACTTCGGGCGGCGGCATGCAGACGCTCGATGAAAATTACCGCACGGTCTATGAGGATGGCAAGAACCGGGTGCATCCCTTTGTCGTGCCCAAGCTGATGAACAACGCCGCCGCCAGCCATGTCAGCATGGAGTTCAACCTCAAGGGCCCCAGCTTTACCGTGGCCACGGCCTGCGCGTCCTCCAATCATGCAATGGGGCAGGCGTTCAACCTGATCCGGTCGGGCATGTGCGGCGTCGTTGTCACCGGCGGCTCGGAGGCGATGCTGTGTTTTGGCGGCATGAAGGCCTGGGAAGGGCTGCGGGTGATGTCCAAGGATGGCTGCCGCCCGTTCAGCGCCACCCGTAACGGCATGGTGCAGGGCGAAGGCGCGGCCGTGTTCGTGTTCGAGGAACTTGAGCATGCCCGCGCGCGCGGTGCCGAAATTCTGGCCGAAGTGGTCGGCTTTGCCATGACCTCGGATGCCGCCGATATCGTCATGCCCTCGAAACAGGGCGCGGCGCGGGCCATTGCGGGGGCCTTGGCTGATGCCGGACTGAACCGCGAAGATGTCGGCTATATCAACGCCCATGGCACCGGGACGGCGGCCAATGACAAGGTGGAATGCGCCGCTGTTGCGGATGTGTTTGGCCACCACGCCGACAAGCTGATGATTTCATCGACCAAATCCATGCACGGACATCTTATCGGTGGCACCGGCGCGGTCGAGCTTTTGGCCTGTATCATGGCGCTGACCGACGGTGTCATTGCGCCGACGATCAATTACGAGGAACCGGACCCGGAATGCGCGCTGGATGTGGTGCCCAATGTGGCGCGGGATGCGCAGGTCGGCGCGGTCCTGTCCAACGCTTTTGCCTTTGGCGGGCTCAATGCGGTTCTGGCGCTGCGCAAGGCACCTTGAAGGAGGCCCTGACATGAGCGGCGAAACCGATCTCGGCTCACTTTTGCGCAGTCTGCGCGCCGATCTGGTTCCGGGCGTGTTTGTCTTTGTCACGCTGCCCGATGGGGCACTGCCGCCCGGCCTGACACCGCGCATGATCTTTCACGAGACAGAAGGCACCACCCTGATCGCGCCAAAGTCAGAGGCAGAGGCCGCCGGGCTGGCCTATGAATTTCCAAGCCGGATGATCACGTTGAATGTGCATTCCGCATTGGAGGCCGTGGGGTTCATCGCCGTTATCGCGACGGCGCTGGCGGCTGAGGGCATGGGCGTGAACCCGGTGGCCGGGTTCTACCATGACCATCTGTTCGTGCCCGATGGCCGCGAACAGGATGCGTTGCGCATTCTGTCGCAGATCGCGGCCCAAGCCAACACCGGGTCGAGCGCATGAAAATGGCCCGCATGCGGCAAGCCGGCGGGCCATTGATCGCGGGCCCAGGACCTGTGCCTATTCCGACGCCGGTTCGGCACCTTCCTGCGCCGCGATCAGCGCCTCGATTTGCTCGCGCGCCTCTGCGTTATAGGCCTCCAATGCCGCAAAGCCGGCGGTGAAGCCCGACAGCGACAGGCCAAGAACCACAACCTGATCGGGGGCCGGCAGGGGCACGATGGCGACCGTGGCCACATTGCCCCCCTCGAATGCGTGCAGGTCATCGGCGGTCAGACCAAGGCGGACAAAACAGCCGATTGCCTGGCAAAAGCTGAACGGGTAAACCCGCGGCTGGCTGTTATCGACGGCCATGCGCAATTGCCCTGTCAGCAGCGTATCAAGCGGCGTGACGATGGTGGCACCGGCGACCAGATCGCCTTCGTCCGGGACATCAAAAAGATTGAACTCAGCGACAGCGTTGCCGTCGATATCGAGTAACAGCTGATAAAGCTGGCAAGGGTCCGGCTGGCCCTCGGGGGCTGACACGCAGCGCAATTCCCAATCGGTGAATTCCTCGCGGATATAGGTGGAACCGACCTCGGGCGTGCCGGTCGACAAGCCAAGCTGTTCGGCGGCGGTCGCGGTTTCATCCGCTGTCTGAGCGGCCAGCGGCAGGACCAGGCCCGTTAGCAGAATGGCCGCGACAATTGTGAGCTTTTTCATATAGGTGCCTCGTCAACCTGAGCAAAGAAACGGGTTCATGTCTGCCCCTTGGCTAGCATGACCGCGCGGGGCTGTCAGGCGCAAAATGAAACGCTGCCCGGCGCAGGCGGCGTGAACCGGCTGGTTTTCGCCACAGGTGCCGGGGCAATTCCGGCGCCAACAAAAAGGGCCCGCAGACGGGGCCCTTTTCAGCGTTATTTTTCTCTCCCTGTCGGACTGGCCGACTTATGGGCAAAAGTTAGGCCAGCGATCGGCAACCGTCAACAGGGAAAAGGTCCGAACCGGTCAAATTCTTCAAAGCGGTTTGAAGTGTCGTATCGACCGCCGGAAAAAAACCGCGCCATGACGGCGCGGCCAGTTAACAGGGAGGAAGTTCATGCCCATAGGGTCAAACCCCAAGCGGCATATCACCAAGACTGGCACAATATGGTTAAGAATGTATTGTGACCGGCGCGGAAATGCGCGGGCAGGGCAAGGAATGAGGACAGGACATGATCGATCGGATCTATATCGGCGGCGGTGGTGCGGATTACGGCGAGGCGCAGCACATGCTTCTGAAATACGCCAATCGGCACGGCTTGATCGCGGGCGCAACCGGCACAGGCAAGACCGTGACCCTGCAAATCCTGGCAGAAAGTTTTGCTGCGCAAGGCGTGCCGGTATTCCTGTCGGACGTTAAGGGCGATCTTTCGGGGCTGGGGGCTGCGGGCAGCGCCGATTTCCACCTGCATGACGCGTTCATGTCGCGCGCCGCAACCATTGGATTTACCGATTTCGCCTATCGCGCCTTCCCGGTGACCTACTGGGATCTCTTTGGCCGCTCGGGGCATCCCGTGCGCACCACCATATCAGAGATGGGCCCGCTTTTGCTGTCGCGCCTGATGGAGCTTAGCGAAGCCCAGGAAGGCATCCTGAACATCGCCTTTCGCGTGGCCGACGAACAGGGGCTTGGGCTGCTCGATCTCAAGGATCTGCAGGCGCTTCTGGTCTGGGTCGGTCAGAACCGCAAGACCCTGTCCTTGCGCTATGGCAATGTCTCCACCGCCTCGATCGGGGCCATTCAGCGGCGGCTTCTGGTGCTCGAAGGGCAGGGCGGCGACCTGTTGTTCGGCGAACCGGCGCTGGAACTGTCCGACATCATGGCAACCGATGCCAGCGGGTTTGGCCGCATCAATATCCTGGCCGCAGACAAGCTGATGAACGCCCCCCGGCTCTATGCGACGTTCCTGCTCTGGCTGCTGTCGGAACTGTTCGAGACCCTGCCCGAGATCGGCGATCCCGAGAAACCCAAACTGGTCTTTTTCTTCGATGAGGCGCATCTGCTGTTCGATGACGCCCCCAAGGCGCTGATCGACAAGGTGGAACAGGTGGCGCGGCTCATTCGTTCCAAAGGGGTCGGCGTCTATTTCGTCACGCAAAACCCCGCCGATGTGCCCGAGGATGTGTTGGGCCAGCTTGGCAACCGGGTGCAGCACGCCCTGCGCGCCTTTACTGCAAAAGACCGCCGTGAATTGCGCCAGGCGTCGGAAAATTACCGCGAGAATCCCGATTTCAACACCGAAGACGCCATCCGCGAGGTTGGTGTGGGGGAGGCCGTGACCTCGATGCTGGAACGCAAGGGCATTCCCGGTGTGGTGCAGCGCACCCTGATCCGCCCACCATCATCGCGCCTTGGCCCGATTGATGACGCAACCCGTGCGGCGGTCATCGCGGCCTCGCCCTTCAACGGCAAATACGAGACCGCGGTGGATCGCGACAGCGCCTTTGAAATGTTGCAAAGACGCGCCGACGCCGCGGCCCGCGAGGCAGAAAAAGCCGAGGAAGCGCAAGCGGCCGAGGAAAGCCCGGCTCAGCGCGAATATCAGACCGGGCGGCGATTTACCGGCAATCGTGTCGGCCGATCCAGCACGCGCAGCACCGCCAACAGCACCACGCGCAGCCGGTCCGATTCGATCGGCACGGCATTTGCCAAAAGCTTTGCCCGTCAACTCGGCACCCAATCGGGCCGCGCCGTGGTGCGCGGCATTCTGGGCGGGCTGTTTCGAGGGCGCTGATTCATACAGGCTTCTTTGCGCCTCAAATATCCCGGGGGGTCTGGGGGGCTGGCCCCCCAGTCTGTCGGCGCGGCGCAGCCGCGTCGAAACAGCGCTTGTGCCGCCCGAAACCATCCTGCCCCGCCGGGCATAGGCACTGAATTGACGCGCATCACGCGTTTCCACTTTCCAGCCCTGAGGCGCTGCCTTCTTGCACGTCTCGGAAAATCCGTATCACTTGACGCTGCCTGAAATCAAAGATTTCAACGCGGTTCAAGCGATGCATCCTGTCTCAGCTATTGCGAGACGTGCTATAACGCGGCGTTTCGGCTTTTCTCACTCCGCGCATGCCCCTATCTATGCGGAGCAGGTGACGCCCGGCTCCGGAAAAAGGCAGGCCCGATGGATTATCAGACCCTTACCTATGATACAGCCGATGGCGTGGCCGTCGTGATGCTGAACCGCCCCGATGTGATGAATGCGATGAATGTGCAGATGCGGGCCGAATTGCTGCATGCCCTGCGCCGGGCCGGCAATGACGCGCGCGCGGTGGTGCTGACGGGCGCGGGCCGGGCCTTTTGCGCCGGTCAGGATCTGGGCGATACCGGCAACCTCAACACGATCAACCTCGAACGGCTGTTGCGCGATGAATATGCGCCGCTGCTGCATGCCATCGCCGATTGCCCGGTGCCGGTGATCGCGGCGGTCAATGGCGTTGCTGCCGGGGCGGGGGCCAATCTGGCCCTGGCCGCCGATGTCGTGATCGCCGCCGACAGCGCCAGTTTCATGCAGGCGTTTTCCAGGATCGGCCTGATCCCCGATGCTGGCGGAACCTATGTTCTGCCACGCAAACTGGGTCTGGCCAAGGCGATGGGGCTGGCTCTGTTCGCCGACAGGCTTTCGGCGCGTGACGCATCCGATATGGGTCTGATCTGGGAGGCGGTCGATGATGCCAGCTTTGAAGCCACCTGGCGGGAACGGGCTGCGTATCTGGCCAGCGGGCCGACCCAGGCCTTTACCCGGATCAAGCAGGCACTGCGGGCAAGCCTTGGCAATGATCTGGGCGAACAGCTGATGCTGGAGGCGCGCCTGCAGGGCGAATGTGGCCGCACCCGTGATTTCAAGGAAGGCGTGCTGGCCTTTCTGGACAAGCGGCCGGCGAAGTTTGAGGGCCGTTGATCAGACCTGTTTCAACCGTGCCCGCCGACCGCCACGTCGTTTGCTGATCAGCCCCTTGCGATCGGATAATTCGGCCATGATCCGGGCCCGGTCATCCGGCGACATCCTGCTCCAGGCTCCGATTTCATCAATCGTGCGCAGGCAGCCGGTGCAGATCCGCGCCTGCGGGTGGACAACGCAGATCCTGATGCAGGGGCTTTCGATCTCGTCACGTGTCCAGAGCTGATCGGTCATGTTGCGGCACCTTTCAGATGGCCAAGCCGGTCCAATACGCCTTGCAGAATATACCCCGCCGCGACGTGATCTATGACCTCTGCGCGACGTTTTCGTGTCGTATCCGCCTCCAGCAGTGCCCGTTCTGCGGCGACGGTGGACAGGCGTTCATCCCAAAACGCAATCGGCAGGTCGATCAGACGCTCCAGATTGCGGGCAAAGGCGCGGGTTGACTGGGCCCGCGGGCCTTCCGAGCCGTCCATGTTGAAGGGCAGGCCAAGCACCACCCCGCCAATCGAACGATGCGCGATGATTTTTTGCAAAGCGGCGGCATCACGGGTGAATTTCACCCGGCGCACCGTTTCCAGCGGCGTCGCCACGGCCAGAAACGGATCAGAGACCGCAACCCCGATGGTCCTGGTGCCCAGATCCAGCCCCATCAGCGCGCGTGCAGGCGGCAGGGCGGCATTCAGCGCCGCAATATTTTCGCAGATCATTCGCTTGCCTCCAGCGCTGCGCCCGCAGCCTCGATCATCGCCAGCGCCGCGTCCGAGCCTGCAAACACGACCAGCGCCCGGTCATGGACCGACCGCGCCGCGCTGACCTGATCCAGGGCCAGAAACCCCGAAATCAACTGCACCCAATCTTCGGGCGGACCGCCGAGATTGGCCACCCGTTCGGCCAGGCCGGCCACCATGGTCTCCAGCATCTCATCGCGGTTCTCGGGATCCTGCGTCAAAGCCGCCTCGATCTCGCGCGCCGATGGGCCCGGCAATTCGTATTCAGGCGGTTGCACCAGATCCTCGACCGAGATCGGATCGCCGGCAAGCGCCGCCACATCCTCGATCTGCGCCCGGATCGGAGCGACCCAGAGATCACCCGGTTCGCTGACAGCCAGCAGATCACGCCAGATCGTATAGCCCAGATCGGGGCGCCCCTGTTGGGCGAACATCAACCCCATGTAATATTGCGCGGCCCCATTTCCGGGTGCCCGGCGCAACACCTCCCGCAACAGCGCTTCGGTCTCGGGTGAGACATACCCGCCCGCAGCCATGAACTGGATCTCGGCAAGGTCCATATAGTGACCGGCATTGGCCGCAGCGCCCAACAGCTCGATCAGGCGCGTTTGTGCGATGCGCGCGGCCGCGTAATTGCCAAGCCGCGCCTCCTCAAAGGCCAAAAGGCCAAGCTCTTCCTGTGCATCGGGGTTGTTTTCCAATACCGCACGCAATTGCGCCACCATCGCGGCGCGGCGCGGGTTGCTGTCTTCGCGCGTGACGGATGGGTTTTCGGCTTCGGCCGCAACCTGGCTCGGGCGCTCGGCGCGGGCGGCTTCGATCAGGGCGATGCGCGCCTCCATGGACAGGTCGGGATAGTCCGGCGCGCCAAACACGCGGTATAGCCCAAAGGAACCCGCAACCGCCAGCGCGAGTGTCGCCAGCACCAGCGCGCGCCAGCCCTGCGGACGCAGCAGGCTCAGCCCAACGATCACCGCGACCAGCACCGATATCAGCCCCGCAACCACCCAGAAACCCATGCGCCCTCCGCCCGTTCGACATGGTCTGTTTTCTACCGCGCGGGGCGGCCAATCGAAACCCCCTTTGGGCCCCGGCCGATTGCGCCTGCCCCGCGACATTGCAGGTGTCGTTTTTTCCGACCGAAATGCCGCCCGGGGATGCACGCCAGGCGCATTGATTGAGCATGTAGCATCAGCCCATCCGTGAACGAGGTCACCCCATGCGCCGCTACTCTGCCTTTGCCATCGCCCGAGAGGCCGCCCGCTACCACCAGGGTTGGGAACGGGCCTGGGCCGCGCCGGAACCCAAAGCCGCTTATGACGTGATCATCGTGGGCGCAGGCGGCCACGGCTTGGCGACCGCGTTCTATCTGGGCAGGAATTTCGGCATCACCAATGTGGCGGTGATCGAAAAAGGCTGGCTCGGCGGCGGCAATACCGGGCGCAACACCACCATCATCCGCTCGAATTATCTGCAAGATCCATCCACCGCGATCTATGAAAAAGCGCGCTCGCTTTATGAAACCATGAGCCAGGATCTGAACTACAACGTCATGTTCTCCCCGCGCGGCGTGCTGATGCTGGCGCAGACGCAACACGAGATCCGCGGCTATGAACGCACCGCGCATGCCAATGCCCTGCAAGGGGTGAAGACCGAATTCGTCAGCCCCGCCCGCGTCAAGGAGATCGTGCCGATCATCAATATCGACGGGCCACGCTATCCTGTGCTGGGGGCGCTCTGGCAGTCGCGCGGCGGCACCGCGCGCCATGATGCCGTGGCCTGGGGCTATGCGCGGGCCTGCTCGGATATGGGCATGGACATCCTGCAGAAATGCGAAGTGACCGGCATCCGCAGCCAGGCCGGGGCTGTTACCGGGGTCGAAACCAGCAAAGGCGTGATCGGCTGCCGGAAACTGGGCATCGTCGTGGCCGGCCATTCCAGCGTGCTGGCGGAAATGGCGGGCTTCCGCCTGCCGATGGAAAGCGTGGCCTTGCAGGCGCTGGTGTCCGAGCCGATCAAGCCCTGCATGGATTGCGTCGTGATGGCCAATACCGTGCATGGCTATATGAGCCAGTCCGACAAGGGCGAGATGGTCATCGGCGGCGGCACGGATGGCTACAACAACTATACACAAAGGGGCAGTTTCCACCATATCGAGGAAACCGTGCGCGCGCTGGTCGAAACCTTTCCGATGATATCCCGCCTGAAAATGCTGCGCCAATGGGGCGGCATTGTCGATATCACCGGCGACCGTTCCCCGATCATCTCGAAAACGCCGGTCGAGGGCATGTTCATCAATGCCGGATGGGGCACTGGCGGCTTCAAGGCGATCCCCGGCTCGGGCTGGGGCTTTGCCGAACTGATGGCGCGCGGCTATTCTCCGCTGACGGCAGAGTTCGGCCTGAACCGGTTCCGCGAAGGCCGCTTCATCGACGAAAGCGTGGCAGCGGGGGTGGCACATTGACCATGGAAACCCGCTGCCGCCTTCTTTGCGCCGAAAATATCCTCGGGGGGTCCGGGGGGCAGACAGCCCCCCGGCGGGTCCCGTCAGGGAAACCCCACCATGGCATTTGATTTCACATCGGCCGCCCCTCCGGGCCGCTCTTGCGCAACCATGCCAACGCAGTTGCACGCCTTTCGGGCCCCACCCGTTTGTCATCTCTAGATCGGAGACCCTCATGCTGATCCTTGAATGCCCCAATTGCGGCGTGATGGCCGATGAGACCGAGCTTGCCCCGGGCGGCGAGGCGCATCTGAAACGCTTCGGCCCCGGCAGCTCGGATGAAGAATTCGAAGGCTATCTCTTTCACCGCGCCAACCCCAGGGGGGTGCATTTCGAACGCTGGCGCCACGCCAATGGCTGCGGCAAGTGGTTCCACGCCGCGCGCTGCACCGCTACGTTGGAGGTTTTCGCAACCTATAGCGCGCAAACCGCCGACATCCCCGCATCCGTGATCGCCGCCGTGAAAGCGAAACGCCCAAACTGGAGCCCCGAGCAATGAGCACCCGTCTTGCCACTGGCGGTCGCCTGATCGACCGCAGCAGCACCAGGGCCTTTACCTTCAACGGCAAGCGCCTCACGGGCCATGCCGGCGACACGCTGGCCTCTGCGCTTCTGGCCAATGGTCAGATGCTGATGGGGCGGTCCTTCAAATATCACCGCCCGCGTGGTGTCGTCGCCTCAGGGGCCGAGGAACCCAACGCCCTGATGGGGATTGGCAAGGCGGGCAGGTTTGAACCCAACCAGCGCGCCACCACCACGGATCTGTTCGATGGGCTGGAGGCGGTCAGCCAGAACCACTGGCCCAGCCTCGATTTCGACATTGGCGCGGTCAATGCCATGGTGCCACGCCTTCTGCCTGCGGGGTTCTATTACAAGACCTTCATGTTCCCGCGCCCGTTCTGGAAACATGTATTCGAGCCGATCATTCGCAAATCCGCCGGTCTGGGCAAAGCCCCCAAAGACCGCGACGCCGATCGCTATGAGCATTTCCACGCCTTTGTCGATGTGCTGGTGGCGGGCGGCGGCATCG
The DNA here is from genome assembly GCF_058343375.1 of Alterinioella sp. NCBI lineage: Bacteria > Pseudomonadati > Pseudomonadota > Alphaproteobacteria > Rhodobacterales > Paracoccaceae > Alterinioella > Alterinioella sp. The sequence continues at coordinate 1,358 of NZ_JBTUJH010000081.1, read as the reverse complement.
CCGGGCTTCGGGCCGCGCTTCGGGCCGGGCAGGCTGGGCTGCGGGTATTGCTGGTCGAACAGACCGCCCATTGGGGTGGCCGCGCTCCGGTCGACGGCACCAGGATCGACGGAAAATCCGCTGATGATTGGATCAATGACACATTGCAAGCCCTTGAAAGCATGGATAATGTCTGTATCAGATCGCGCAGCATGGCCTCGGGAATCTATGATCACGGATATGCTCTGATCTATGAGCGGCTGACCGATCATGCGCCCGAATCCGGCGCCCCCCGGCATCGCCTGTGGCGGGTGCGTGCGGGCCAGATCATCACCGCGACCGGGGCCATCGAGCGGCCATTATCCTTCGCGGGCAACGATATTCCCGGCGTCATGCTGGCCTCGGCCATCCGCGATTACGTGGTCAACTGGGCCGTCAGCCCCGGTGATCGCACCGTCATCGTGACCAATAATGATGACGCCTATCGCACCGCGCTGGCGCTGCTTGATGCGGGCCTTTCGGTGCCTGCCATCGTGGATGCGCGCCAAGAGGTGACCGGCGATCTGGCCGAGGCCGCCCGCGCCAAGGGCATCCGGGTGCTGACCGGCACCGGCATCGCCGGGGTCAAGGGCAGGAAATGCGTCACCGGCGTGGTGCTCTGCGCGCAGGCCGGCGAAGGGGCCGCGACCGATGAGATCGCCTGCGACGCGGTGGCCATGTCGGGCGGCTGGTCGCCGGTGGTGCATCTGTGGTCGCATTGCGGTGGCAAGCTGATCTGGGATACTGATCAGGCCCATTTCCGCCCCGACCCGGAGCGCGCCCCGACCGGTCATGACGGCAAGCCCTTTGTGGTGACGGCGGGCTCGGCTTCGGGCGCGCTCAGCGCCACCGATGTGCTGGCCGATGCCGAAGGCGCGGCCGGCACCGCCGCGGTGGCGCTTGGTAAGCCGCTGCCTTCTGGCGACGTTCCAACTGCCAATGACAGCCCTGAAGCGCCGATGCTGCCGGTCTGGATGATGCCGCAGGGCGCGGGCCCCGACAAGCGCATCAAGATGTGGCTGGATTATCAGAATGACGTGAAAGTGTCGGATGTGATGCTGGCCGCGCAGGAAGGCTATGAAAGCGTCGAACATACCAAACGCTACACCACATTGGGCATGGCGACAGATCAGGGTAAACTGAGTAACATCAATGGTCTTGCGACGCTTGCTAAGGCGATGAACGCAGAGATTCCGGCGGTTGGCACCACCACATTCCGCCCGCCCTATACGCCGATTTCCATGGGTGCGATTGCGGGTGAGGCACGCGGGCCCGTGTTCCAGCCCATTCGGCGCACGCCGATCCATGACTATCATGAGGCGCAGGGGGCCTATATGGAA
>NZ_JBTUJH010000080.1:0-11687 GCF_058343375.1 Alterinioella sp. | reverse complement strand
AAAAACCTCGGCAATTTGGTGTGATCTGATAGGCTCGGGTAGAACGAACCTGGAGCCTGCGGATGCCCAAACAGATGACTTTTGCCTCTCTTGCCCATGCCACCAAGAAGAAGGTGACACGGCGAGAGAAGTTCCTGACCGAGATGGAGGCTGTGGTGCCCTGGTCGCGGCTACTGGCGCTGATCGAGCCGCATTATCCGAAGATGGGCAGCAAGGGTGGCCGACCGACGATACCGCTGGACGTGATGTTGCGGATCTATTGCTTGCAGCAGTGGTATGCGCTGAGTGACCCCTCTCGTGCATGTAATCATGCACTGCCGGGCAGTGGATGGCCGAGGAAAGCCTCTATGACAGCGATGCCATGCGGCGCTTTACCGGGTTGGAGCTGGGCGACGACCGTATCCCGGACGAGACTACGATCCTGAATTTCCGTCACCTTCTGGAACGCCATGGATTGCCCGAAGCTATCTTTGCCGAGGTGAACGCGCATCTGGCCGAGAACGGTGTGACGCTGCGCTCGGGCACGCTGATCGATGCGACCATCATCGACGCGCCATCCTCGACGAAGAACAAGGCGGGCAAGCGCGATCCGGAAATGACGAGCACGAAGAAGGGCAACGACTGGTATTTCGGCCCTCCTCTCGTGGTTTGCAAGCAAACCACTGCCGGGCAACGGAAGGCGCATGTGGGTGTCGATGCCGACAGTGGCATCGTTCACAGCTTGGAGACATCAACGGCCAAGGTGCACGACAGCCGGGTCTGGGACGAATTGCTGCACGGCGACGAAACATCGGTTTGGGCAGATAAGGCCTATGTCAGCGCCGAACGCGAAGACGCCTTCGCCGGACCAGCCAAGTTCTGGGGTGTTATGCGCAAGGCACCTAGGGGCGACACGCTGCACCCCATTGATGAGCACAACAATCGCCTGATTGCCAAAGTCAGGTCCAGGGTCGAGCATCCGTTCCGGGTGCTGAAGCGGCAGTTTGACTACATCAAGACCCGCTACCGTGGGCTGGCAAAGAACCGGGCGCAGTTGTTCAGTCTGTTCGCCCTCGGCAATCTGTATCTGGTCCGAAAGCGGCTGATGGTGTGACGGGCGGAGTCCGCCGAAAATGCGGGCTCGGCACCGAATAGAGCGGTAAAACTGCCGAAAACGAGGGAAAATCCGCCGCCCAAGGTCAAAATCAGATCAAAATGGCTAGGCCGGGACGTTGATCAGACATTCCTTGAATATCGGGGCGATGCGCGTTCATGTAGTTTTCGGGTGAATTCAGTCCAAGCCATCTTGATCTCCATTCAGGTATCCAACTGAACAGAATCACAACCTACTGAATTCACTCAACCCTTTTCCAATCAGCCTCTCAGACATGATGCATCGCTTGAACCGCGTTGAAATCTTTGATTTCAGGCAGCGTTAAGCGATGCAGGTTTTCTGAGAGGTGCTATGGTCAGCGTGAAACGGGCGAGGCGATCGAAAACCGGTGTGGGTTCAGGTATGCTGAGGGTCATGGTTCCGGGGGCTCCCGTGGCAGGATATGCCCCAAACCTAGCGATGGCAGGGCCTGCCGCAACCGCCGGTTCGCGACGGTGGCCGCGTCGCAATCAGGCCGGAGGTTGCCGCCGCAGCAGGTAGATATCCATGATCCAGCCATGTGCGGCGCGGGCGCGGGCGCGGGTCTGGATGATCTGATCGGCGATATCGGGCAGCGGGCCGGACAGGGTCAGCTCGGTTTCCATCCCGGCATAGGCGCTCCACCAGATATGCAGGCCGCTCTGGTCCAGCCTCTGAAAACTGCATTCGCCATCCAGCATCACCACAAGGCTGTCAGCCCCGGCAGGCCAGCCATAGTCGCGGATCCGGCGCCCGGTGGTGATGGTCACCGGCGCGTTGATCCGGTTCAGCGCAATGGCATGGCCCGCGGTCAGAGCCTGAATGGCGGTGATGCCGGGAATGATTTTGATTTCCATTGGCAGCCCGCGCGCCACCCGTTGGGCGATGCGCAGGGTGCTGTCATAAAGTGAAGGGTCGCCCCAGACCAGAAACGCCACCCGGCCAGTGCTGCCGATATGGGCGCGGATCTGATCGGCCCAGATCGCTGCAATTTCGTCATGCCAGGCGGCCACGCGGGTGGCATAATCGGCGATGGCGGGATCCCGTTCGGGCAAGGCAAATTCGGCAATGCGGACAGAGGGCGCGGTGATGGTATCGGCGCAGATCCGGCGGCGCAATTCGGCCAGATCATCCTTGTCGGGCCCTTTGGTCGGGATCAGGATCAGGTCGGCCGCGTTCAGCGCCTCGACCGCCTGCAGCGTCAGGTGTCTGGGATTGCCGGTGCCGATACCGACAAGGGTAAGTTCGATCATGGCGCTGCGCCCTTCATGGTGCCGCCCCGCGATGTTGGCGCGGGGCGGCAAGCTGTTCAAGAGGCAAAGCGCGTGTCAGCCCACATCCTGCGGCGGGGCCACCCGCATCACCAGCCAGCCCAGGAAGGCCCAGGCCACCATGCCGACGCCCAGAGCCCGGGTTGCGAATGCGGCCCCCAGCTCGGGCGGGGCATAGCCCCAATAGCCCTCGATCTGCGGCGCGCCAATCAGATGCGGCGCGACAAGCAGAGCGATGGCCACCAAAGCCCAAAGCAGATTGCGCCCATAGGCAAAAAGGCCAAGACCGATAGCGGAAGCGGCTATCGTGGCAATCCACCAGATCTGGCGCTGCACCACATCCGCAGACAGCGTGCCGGGCAATTGCGGTGGCAAGCCCAATGATGGCAGCATCTGAAACGCCGCAAAGCCTGCCACCCCCCACAGAATACCGTCGCGCGGATTGACGCTTCGCCCAAAAAGGGCAGGCACCTGCATTGCCGCCACCAGGATCAGGCCGTAGCCGGTATAGACAAAGCCGGTAATGAGCACCGTCAGCGCGTTTCGGGTGAAGGCGCTGTCTTCTTCCATGTCTTCTTCCATGTGGGTGCCGTTGTGTATGTGGGCAGCGGGGTGGGCTTCGGACGCGGTGTCGCCTTCGCCTTCGCCTTCACCGGATTCGACGGTCTCCGACATCGCGTCATCGGTCAGCAGACCGGCCCAATGGACCGCTTCGCCGGATTCATATTGTTCCCCCAGAAGCAAGGTATTCTGAAGGAATGCGAAATGAAGCAGGGCTGCCAACAGGCCTGCTGCAAAGCCGGCGATCATGCCGCCGACTACCATACGAATGGTCATCTGATTGATTTACGCGCGCTTAGTGGCAGGGAAAGCCGGAGGCGTGGCGCAGATCATGGGCTGCGTTATGCAAAACGGATGATTGCGCATAGCCCGCTGTGAAGACGATTCCCAGGCCCAGAAATGCGACGAAAAGAATGCTTGCCAGCTTGGATTGCGATTGTGCGGCGCTGGTTGAGATTGCGTGTGACATGTTTTTGTTCTCCGAGCCGTCACACCCGACGGCCATTATGGTTTCATTGCACATGGCCGGTCTCCTGACTCGCGGCTCGTGACGCGGCTTTTCCCCTTCCCACCAAGGCTAGCAGACCCCGGCAGTGGGATATCGAAAAGCCGCTCACCGCTTACAGTCGCGGGGGCGGTCGAGGCTTGGGGCGCCGCAAATTGGTCCGCCCTGACCCCGTTCCCGTTTCAGTTCCGACGCTTTGCGTCTATGCGGAACACCATATCATTTGAATATGCGTTGATGCGCCGGTTTCGGTCAATGGCGAAAAGGGGCGGGTTGCGGTCTGATTGCGACCTCAGCCGGGAATACGGGCAATTGCCTTGTGCCGCAGATCGCCCAAAACCCGGGCATCGGCAAAATTGCCGTCGGGCGATTGCGCATAGAGATCATGGAATTGCTGCAACAGGGGCAGGTCGGCCTCGGTCAATTCGCCAAACAGATAGGCGGTCTTGCCGGGGCTGCGAAAGGCCACGGTCGAGGCCCGGGTGCAGCCTGACATGCAGTCGACGGTGGCAATTCGGGCAGCAGGCAGGGCCGTTTGCAACGCGGTGCCAAACCCGGATTGACCAAGCGCGCATGTGGCGCAAATCGTGATCGTGACCGCCCGCGCCTCAGCCATCGGCCAGCGGCCCATACAGGATCAACCCCGGAGCGGTGCTGTCCGAGCGGGCCAGAAGCGCGGCCAACTCAGTGATGCTGGCCCGGGTCAGGCGCTGATCTTCGGTCGAGACCGATTCGGCCAGCATTGCGGGCGTATCAGGCGGCAGGCCTGCCGCGACCAGCCGCGCCACCAGCCCGGCGAAGGTGCGCTTGCCCATATAGACGACGGTGGTGGCCCCGGCATCGGCCAGCGCGCTCAGATCCAGCCCTTCGGGCAATGCGCCGGTCACGTCATGGCCGGTGACAAACTGCACCCGGCGTGCGGTCAGGCGCCGCGTCAGCGGGATACCGGCAGCAGCGGCGGCGGCCGAGGCCGAGGTGACGCCGGGAATGATCTCGAACCCGATGCCTGCCGCGCGCAGCGCCACGACCTCCTCCTCGAGCCGCCCGAAAATGCCGCAATCGCCGGATTTGAGCCGCACCACGCGCTGCCCGGTCCGGGCGTATTCCACCAGCAGCTTGCTGACATGGTCCTGCCTGGGCGAGGGCCGCCCGGCACGTTTGCCGACCCCGATCAGATCGGCCCCATCGCGGGCATGGGTCAGGATCGGCCCGGAGGACAGATCATCGAACAGCACCGCATCGGCGCGGGACAGACGGTCCACCGCCTTCAGGGTCAACAGCTCCGGATCACCGGGGCCGGAGGATACGAAACTGACAAACCCGGTCATGTCGCCTCGGCGATCTGGTGGAAAAACGTGCCGCTGGCATGGCCGCGCCTTGACCCGGTTTCGGGGAGGATATCGCCATTGGCATCGCGGATTTCGGCCAGGGCTGCGTCGGGTTGTTCCAGGATGGTGGTGTAATGAAACTCATGGCCACGCAGCCGCGCGCCGGGGGCAAGGCCGGGCATGGCGGATTTCAGCGTGGCCAGCCGATAGCCCAGATGCATCTTGCGCTTGGCAAAGGAAGTGACCAGCCCCAAAAGCCCCGCCATCTGGTGGCGTGCGCCCGCCTTGTCGATCAGCGCCGCCCCCATCGCCATATAGCCGCCGCATTCGCCATGCACGGGGGCGGTTTCGGCGAATTTGCGCAGGCCGCTGCGGAAGGTATCGGCCGCTGCCAATGTCCCGGCATGCAGTTCGGGGTAGCCGCCGGGCAGCCAGCAGATATCGGCCTTGGCATCGGGGGGCTCATCATTCAGCGGCGAAAACAGCGAGATTTCGGCCCCATTGGCGCGCCAGCCATCCAATTGATGCGGATAGACAAAGGAAAACGCCGCGTCGCGGGCCAGGGCGATGCGCTGCCCCGGCGGTGTGATGCGCATGGGCGGGCCGACAAGCTGTGTTGCGCCAGCCACCGCCAGCAGGCGGTCGAGATCGGTATTTTCGGCGACGAAATCGCCCGCGGCCTGCAAGACCCGTGCCAGATCGGCCTGATCTTCGGCCTGCACCAGACCCAGATGGCGTTCCGGCATTGCAATCTCGGTGCTGCGTGGCAGGACCCCCAGAACCTCGATGCCGGTCTCGGCCATTCCCGCGCGCAGCATCGCCTCGTGCCGGGGTGAGGCCACGCGGTTCAGCACCACGCCCGCCAGATGCACATCCGGGCGCATGGTTGCAAAGCCCTTGGCCACCGCCGCCGCCGATTGCGCCTGGCCCGATGTATCCAGCACCAGAACCACCGGCCAGCCCGTCAGCGCCGCGATCTGGGCGCTGGCCCCGTTGCCGCATTCGCCATCGCTGATCACACCGTCAAAGAGGCCCATCGAGCCTTCGGCCAGGATCAGGTCGGCGCCCGCAGCGCCCGAGATCAACCCGGCCAGCATGTCGCGCGACATGGCCCAGCTATCGAGATTGACCGAGGCCCGACCGGATGCGGCGCGGTGAAAGCCGGGGTCGATATAATCGGGGCCGCTCTTGAACGGTTGCACCGCCAGCCCGCGCGCCCTGAACGCAGCCAGCAGCCCCAGCATCAGCGTGGTCTTGCCGGTGCCCGATGCAGGCGCGGAAATGAGCAGGCCGGGCGGGATCATGGCGCATCCTCGGGAAAGCGGGGCGCGGTGCCCACGGGGCGAAAGCGGCGGTCGTAATCGCCCGCATAAAGACAGCTTTCGTCGAAATCCTCGGCCCCCAGGGCGTGGCCCACCAGGATCAGCGCGGTGCGCCCGCGTTCGCCTTTGGTGGCGGCCACCAGCGTGGCCAATGTCGCCTTGACGATGCGCTGATCGGGCCATGTCGCGCGCCAGATCACGGCGGCGGGGCAATCCGGGCCATAGGCGGGGCTGAGCCGGTCGATGACCTCCTCCAACACATGGATCGACAGGTGAATGGCCAGCGTCGCGCCGGTGGCGGCGAAGTTTTCCAGTGTTTCGCCCTCCGGCATGGCGCTGGCACGGCCTGATATGCGGGTCAGGACCAGCGATTGCGCCACCCCCGGCAGGGTCAGTTCCGCGCCAAGGGCGGCGGCGGCGGCGGCAAAGGCGGGAACACCCGGGGTCACGTCATAGGCAATGCCAAGGCTGCGCAAGCGGCGCAATTGTTCGCCCATTGCCGACCAGACCGACAGATCGCCGGAATGCAGCCGGGCCACGTCATGGCCGGCGGCATCGGCACCTGCGATTTCGGCGATGATCTCATCCAGCGACAGGGGGGCGGTGTTGACGATCCGCGCGTCCGGCGGGCAATGGGCCAGCAGCGCCTCGGGCACCAGCGATCCGGCGAAAAGGCAGACCGGGCAGGCGGCGATCAGGTCGCGCCCGCGCAGGGTGATCAGATCGGCGGCCCCCGGGCCTGCGCCGATGAAATGCACCGTCATGATGGCATCCTTTCTGCAAGCGCCGCCGTGGCCATGCCGCAGGCGCTGGTGACACGTGGGGCGATCAGGCGGGCCTTGAACCCACCTTTTCGCGCCGCCGCAAGGGCCAGCGCTTCGGCCACCGATCCGGTGGCAAACCGCGATGTGATGCGCGGTGAACAGGTCAGCGTCTGAAGCCCCGCGATTTCGGTCTCATCAAGGGCGACAATCGGCAGGGACAATCTGGCGGCAAGCGTGCTCAGGGCCGGGGTCTGCCTGGTTTCAAGGCAGGCCAGAAGGCAAGGTGCCCTTCCCGTCAGGTCCAGCGCTTCCCCGATGGCGGCTGCGCTGGCCTGCGCGCGAAGCCCGATCCCTGCAACGATCATCTGGTGACACTCCATTGCAGAACCGGCCGCGCCCGGTCCCATCCGCGCAGGGTGCCAAGCGGAGCGGCCTGGGAGGTTTCGACCCGCAAGAGATGCCCGCCCCGTTCGCCATGCCAGCGGGTCAGCAGCGCCTCGGTTTCCAGCGTCACGGCGTTTATCACCAGCGTCGTGCCGGGGGTCATCCGGGGCCAGAGCGCCACCAGCAAGGCCTCACTCGCACCGCCGCCGACAAAGATCACATCCGGCTCCGGCAGATCCTCCAACAGATCGAGGCTTGCCCCCTCAACCACGTCCAGCCGGTGTTCGAGGCCAAAGCGGCGCGCGTTTTCGCGGATATTTGCGGCGCGCTCAGAGCGGAGCTCAACTGCGCTGGCCGTGGAGCCGGGGGCGGCCAGGCAGAACTCGACCGAGATCGAGCCGGAGCCAGCGCCAAGATCCCACAGATGCTGCCCCGGGCGCGGTGCCAGCGCCGACAGGGTCAGCGCCCGGATCGGGCGTTTGGTGATCTGGCCATCATGGGCAAAGAGATCATCGGGCAGGCCCGAGGCGCGGGGCAGGGCGGCCCCGCCCCAGGCCTCGATGGCGACGGTGACGGGATGGACGACATCGTTGAATTCATAGCGCGAGGCCCGCGTTTCGCGGATGCGTTGGCGCGGCCCGCCAAGCGCCTCCAGGATTGTCAGATGCGAGGCCCCGAACCCCTGTTCATCGAGCCACGCCGCCAAGCCGGCCACAGCCGCACCATCGCGCATCGTGCAGAGGAACCGCGCGCCGGGTGCCAGGATCGGGGCCAGGCGCTGAACCGGCGCGGCGTGAAGCGCCATGGCCTGAACCTCCTCAAGCTTCCAGCCAAGGGCCGCCGCCGCCAGGGATATCGTCGAGGGCGCGGGGAAGGCGCGCCATTCGCCTGTCTCAAGCTGCGCGGCCAGCGACCCGCCGGCCCCGTGCCAGAACGGATCGCCCGAGGCGAGAACCGCGACGCGACGCCCGCGTGCGGCCAGAACCGGGGCCACATCGAACGGCACCGGCCATGCCCGCCCGCGCCCGCCGACCGCGGCCAGATCCAGATGCCGGGGGGCACCAAACACGATTTCGGCCCCATCCAGCGCGGCGCGGCTTGCGGGCGGCAGCCCATTCAGGCCATCCTCGCCCAAGCCGATGATGCTCAGCCAGGGATCAGCCATGACAAATCTCCTTTTGCTCGGCGGCACGACCGAGGCCTCGCAACTGGCCAAGGCGCTGGCCGATCGGGGGCATGGCGCGATCTTCTCCTATGCCGGGCGCACCGGCAATCCCGCAACGCAGCCTTTGCCGGTGCGGGTGGGCGGTTTTGGCGGTGCCGATGGGCTGGCGGAGTATCTGAGGGCCGAAAGCATCACCCATGTCGTTGATGCCACCCATCCCTTCGCGGCCGGAATCAGCGCCAATGCGGTTGCGGCCTGTGATCGGGCGGGCGTTGCGCTGGTGGCGCTGCAACGCCCTGAGTGGCAGCCGGGCAAAGGCGATCGCTGGACCCACGTGGCAGACATTGCGGGTGCCGTTGCGGCTTTGCCGGAAACCGGCGCGCGGGTGTTTCTGGCGATTGGCAAGCAGCATATCGGTGAATTCGCCTTGAAGCCCGGCAATTTCTACCTGCTGCGCCTGGTCGATCCGCCCGAGGCCGCGCTGCCCTTGCCGGGTGCCGATGCCGTCATTGCACGCGGGCCGTTTGATGCGGCGGGCGATACCGCCCTGATGCAGGAGCATCGCATCAGCCATGTGGTGGCGAAAAACAGCGGCGGTGCGGGGGCCGAGGCCAAGATCACTGCGGCCCGCGCCCTTGGCCTGCCGGTGATCATGATCGACCGGCCCGCGACGCCCGAACGTTGCGTGCTGGAAAGCGTTGATGCGGTATTGCGCTGGCTGAATCATGAGGCTGACCGGGGCGTATAGACAAAGCGCCCGACCCGGCGCGTGTCGCGATTGCCGACGATCACCATGGTGCGCATATCGGCCATCTCGGGCGTTGCCGCGTCAAGCGTTACGGTGGTGATGTGTTCCTCGGGTGTGCTGACGGCGCGGGCGAAGGAGATCAGGGTTTGCCCGCCGCATTCCTGGCGCAGGATCTCCAGCGCGCGGGCAAATTGATGCGGGCGCGCGGCTGATCGCGGATTGTAGAATGCCATGGCGAACCCGGCCTGCGCCGCCAGCCGCAGCCGGTGCTCGATCAGATCCCAGGGTTTGAGATTGTCGGACAGGTTGATCGCCGCGAAATCATGGCCCAGGGGCGCGCCTATCCGGGCGGCGGCGGCCAGCATTGCGGTAATGCCGGGCAGCACCCTTATATCGAGCGTCAGCCACGCCTCTGGCCCGGCCTCCAGCGCCTCGAACAGGGCCGAGGCCATGGCAAAAACGCCGGGATCGCCCGAAGAGACCACAACCACGCGTTTGCCCGCCGCAGCCATTTGCAACGCATGGGTGGCGCGCTCCAGCTCCACCCGGTTGTCGGTCTCGTGTTTGGTCAGGCCGGGGCGGGCGGGCACCCGGCGCACATAAGGGATGTAGCCCACAATATCGTTGGCCGCGGCCAGAGCGGTCTGCACCTCGGGCGTGATCAGATCGTCGCGCCCCGGCCCCAGCCCCGCCACCACCACCCATCCGGTCATGGCCGCCGCCCCCGGCCATGCAGGATGCAGATGGCGAAATAGGGGGCCTCGCCCTCGAAGGTGGTCAATTTCTGCACGCTTTGCGTGGCCATCGTGCCGCGTTCGACCAGCCAGGCATCCTGCAGCCGCCCGGCAGCCGCCAGCGCCCGCTTCAGCTTGGCCAGATTGCGCCCGATCTTCATCACCACGGCGGCATCGGTATCGGCCAGCCGCCGGGTCAGCTCTGCTTCGGGCAGGGTGGCCATGGCCACCGTCAGCACATCATCGCCCCAGGTGATCGGCTGATCGGTCGCCGTCCAGCAGCCCGACATGCCGGTGATGCCGGGCACGATCTCGACCGCGATCCGGCCCTGCAGCCGCGCATGCAGATGCATGAAGGAGCCGTAGAAAAAAGGATCACCTTCGCACAGGACCACCACATCGGAGGTGGCGGCAAGGGCCGTCAGCCGGTCGGCCCAATCGGCATAGAAGGAAGAAAGGAGGCGGTTATAGTCCGGGTCGGTGACGGCAATTTCGGTGGTGACCGGATATTCCATCGCATGTTCCGTGACATCGGCGCGCAGCATCCCGTCAACGATCTGGCGTGCCTGGCCCTTGCGGCCCGCCTTGCGAAAATAGGCAACATGGCGCGCGCCCCGGATCAGCCGGTCGGCGCGCAGGCTCATCAGGTCGGGGTCGCCGGGGCCGAGGCCGGTGCAGATCACCTTGCCCATGCTCATTCCGCCTTCGATGCCAGCGCATTGACGGCGGCCACCGTGATGGCCGATCCGCCGAGCCGGCCGCGCACGATCATGGCGGGCACCGGCAGATCGGCCATCAGCGCCGCTTTCGATTCTGCCGCACCGACGAACCCGACGGGGCAGCCGATGATGGCTGCCGGGCGCGGGCAGGCGGGATCTTGCAGCATGTTGAGCAGATGAAACAGCGCCGTGGGGGCGTTGCCGATGGCGACCAGCGCGCCCTCCAGATGCGGGCGCCACAATTCCAGCGCCGCCGCCGATCGCGTGTTGGACATCGCCCGGGCCATCTCGGGGACGGCCGCGTCGCGCAGGGTGCATATGACTTCGTTTTGCGCAGGCAGGCGTGGGCGGGTGATGCCCTCGCTGACCATATGGGCGTCACACAGGATCGGCGCGCCCGCCGCCAATGCCTTGCGCGCAACGGCGGCCATGTCGGGTGAAAATTGCACGTCTTTTTCCAGCCCGACCAGCCCGGCGGCATGGATCATGCGCACCACAACGCCTTCCTCATCGGCGCTGAACCGGGCCAGATCGGCCTCGGCCCGGATGGTGGCAAAGCTTTCGGCATAGATCGCGGCACCGTTTGTTTCATAGCTATGGGGCATGGGTCAGGGCCTTTATCAGGGCGTCTTGGGTCAGGGAATGGGCGTCGGGCGGATCACCGGCGCGGCCATTGCGGATCAGATCAAAGCGGCCATCGCCGGTTGCCGTCAGGGTCAGATTTGCCGGGCCGGGATGGGCGCAGCCCTTGGCGCAGCCCGAGATATGCAGGTGCTGGCCCTGTGTCATGTGCGGCGCGAGGCTGCGGGCGAGCGGCCGGGTGGCAGAGAGGCCCTGCGGGCAGCCCGGCGCGCCGGTGCAGACAGAAATGCGCAGGCGTGGGTCGGCGGCGTCATGGATCAGGCCGGGCAGATCGGGGGCGGCATTGGCACCTTCCAGCAGCAGCATTCGCCAGGGCGTCAGGCGGAGCGGGGCGATCCCGGCAAGCCTGGCGAAACTCGCCGCGGTGATCTGGCCAAATTCCAGCGCCACAAGCTGGCCTTGCGGGGTTGGGCCGGGATGGATCGGGGCAGGA
>NZ_JBTUJH010000079.1:0-18652 GCF_058343375.1 Alterinioella sp. | reverse complement strand
CCCCCCCCCCCCCCCCCCCCCCCCCCCCCCCCCCCCCCCCCCCGGGTCGCCGCGCGGCCCGCGCGGCGACACCTCCTAATCCTTGCGAAACGTCAGATAATGCGGCACCCGGCCCGCGCGCAGCGCCTTTTGCTCATAGCGGGTCGCAATCCAGTCCGCCCAAGGGCGCCGCCAGTCTTCCGGCCCCTCGGCCAGCCATGCAAACCCCGCCTTCGGCACCTCCTGCAAGGTCTGGCGCACGTAATCGGGAATATCCGTCGCCACCCGAAAAATCGCCCCCGGTTTCAGAACCCGCGCCAAGGGGGCCAGATGCTCCTGCGTCACGAACCGGCGCCGGTGGTGGCGCGCCTTGGGCCAGGGGTCGGGATAGAGCAGAAAAGCCCGCGCAACGCTGGCCTCGGGCAGCACGTCAAACAGATCGCGCACATCATTGGGATAGACGCGCAGGTTCTTGACACCTGACGCACGGATCCGGCCAAGCAGCATCGCCACGCCGTTGATATAAGGCTCACAGCCGATGATACCCACATCGGGGTTCTGCACCGCCTGATGCACCATATGCTCACCGCCGCCAAAACCCACTTCCAGCCACAGATCACGACCCGCAAACAGCGTGGCCATGTCCAAAGCCACCCGGTCGGGGTTTTCATCCCATCCGACCGGCCCCGGCGACAGCGCCGCCAGATCAGCATCGACCAGCGCCTGCTGGCTGTCTTTCATATGGTGGCTTTTGCGGCGGCCATAGAAATTGCGCCATGGCGCGCCTGAGGGATGGGTTTTTCTGGGCATCGGGCCTGAGGTCAGTTGCGAGATTGCCACCGGGCCATACCTGCCCCGCGCGGCAGGCTCAACCGCCCTGCTGGCGCTGGGCCCGCTTTTCGGCCCCCTTGAAGGCCGACCAGATGAAAACCCGGAACATCAGGAACTGCAATCCGAAGCCGATGGCCACGCTCACCACCATCACGCCAAAGGCGATCCCGATCTCATCGCTGCGCACGCCGCCCATCACAAAAGCTGCGATGATGGCAACCACGCCCAGAACCAGATTGACGACGATAGCCTTCACCGCAAATTTTTTCGCATAGCCCCAGGCCTCGGCACTGTCGGCCTTGCGCCCCTCGGCCTTCAGAAAGCTCTGCGCGAACACCATGATCGGCCACATGATCGCGCCAATGGAGCCGCCGATCAGCGCGCCGCGCAAAATGGGCGCGGATAACAGGTTGGGAAATACCGACATGGCAAGGCCGAACACAATGAAAATTCCGGCCGCCACGATGCCATATTGCTTTGTGAAACGCTCCGTATAGGTCGGGTTTATTTCGGTCATGAAATCCTCATTCGTCATAAAAATGGTCGCCCCCTCATATGGGGGGGCGACCCTTGATTTATCATCTTCGGCGAAAATCTCAAACGGCGGATTTCAGCGTCTCGATCAGGTCGGTGCGTTCCCAGCTGAAACCACCATCGGCTTCGGGCGCGCGCCCGAAATGGCCATAGGCCGCCGTGCGTTCATAGATCGGGCGATTGAGACCCAGATGATTGCGGATGCCGCGTGGTGTCAGGTCCATGATCTGCATCACGGCGCGTTCGATCTGCGCCTCATCGACCGTGCCGGTGCGATGGGTATCAACATGGATCGACAGGGGCCGGGCCACGCCAATGGCATAGCTCAGTTGCAAGGTGCATCGCTCCGCCATGCCCGCCGCCACGATATTCTTGGCCAGATAGCGCGCGGCATAGGCGGCCGAGCGGTCCACCTTGGTCGGATCCTTGCCCGAAAACGCACCGCCGCCATGCGGGGCGGCACCACCATAGGTATCGACGATGATCTTGCGCCCGGTCAGACCGGCATCGCCATCGGGGCCGCCGATCACGAATTTACCGGTCGGGTTCACATGCCAGACGGTGTCATCGCTGATCCAGCCCTCGGGCAGAACCTCGCGGATGTAAGGCTCCACTATGGCGCGGATATCGGCACTGGTCTGGCTTTCCCGCGCGTGCTGTGTGGACAGCACGATCGAGGTCACCCCGACCGGCCTGCCATCGACATAGCGCACCGAAAGCTGGCTTTTGGCATCCGGGCGCAGGTCCGGTGCCGAGCCGTCCTTGCGAGCCTCGGCCAGGCGGCGCAGGATGGCGTGGGCATAAAGCAGGGGGGCCGGCATCAGTTGCGGTGTCTCGATGGTGGCATAGCCGAACATGATGCCCTGATCGCCGGCCCCTTCTTCCTTGTCATCCGTCGCATCGACGCCCTGCGCGATATGGGCCGATTGTTCATGCAGCAGATTGGTGATCTCGACGGTCGCGTGATGGAATTTTTCCTGCTCGTAGCCGATATCCTTGATGCAGGCGCGGGTGATCGCGTCGACCCGGCCCATATAATCGTGCAGCTTGTTCTTGTCGCTCAGGCCGACCTCGCCGCCGATCACGACGCGGTTGGTGGTGGCGAAGGTCTCGCAGGCGACACGGGCCTCGGGTTCTTCGGCCAGAAATGCATCCAGGATCGCATCCGAGATCCGGTCACAAAGCTTGTCGGGATGCCCCTCGGAAACGGATTCCGAGGTGAAAACATGTGTATTATTTGTCATGAGAAGTGCTCCGATATCTGTTATGGTCACCACGTCAGGAAGCCGTTGTGGTGCTTTGTTCCCCGGCCTTACGGGGTTCGCGGCCTGGGATCAATGCCGTTCTTGGCCCGTCGCACAGCCAAACCGCCAAAGAGGATCACAAGCAACATGATCGTGGGCCAGTTGCCAGCGCGCGCATAGATCGTGGCGGCCAGCGGCGCGGGCAGCGTGCCATCTATGATGCCGGCCTGGTTCAGCGGGTAGGAGGCCAGAATGCGCCCGTAAGGGTCGATCATCGCCGAAACCCCGGTATTGGCGGCGCGCGCCACCGGCAGCCCCTGTTCAATGGCCCGCAGCCGGGTCTGGTCGAGATGCTGATAGGGCATGGCAGAATCCCCGAACCAGGCGTCATTGGTGATTTGTGCGATCCAGTCGGGCCGTTGCGATGCGTCCGCCACGTTGCGCGCGAATATCGCCTCATAGCAGATCAGCGGCAGCATCAGCCCGGCATCGCCCATATCGAGCACGCGTGGCCCCGGCCCCGGCGTATAGCCGCGCCGTTCGGCATCGGGCATGATCCCGGTTGCCGCCAGCAGCCCCGCCATCGGGATATATTCGCCAAATGGCACCAGATGAAACTTGTCATAGATCTGGCTGACCTGCGCATCGGGTTGCAACACGGCAAGGCTGTTGAAAAACTGCCCATCGGCCACCCGCTGGACGCCAAAGATCAGCTCGGCGCCGCCTGCGGCATCGGCCATCTCGGGCAGCAGCTCATCTATGATGTTCAAGCGCCAGGTCAGCGCCGTTTCGGGCCAGATGACGATATCGAACGGGGTTTCGGACGGGGTGGTTGTCAGCTCCAGCAGGCGTTCATAAAACACCGGGGCCATTTCGGGCAGCCATTTCTGATCCTGGGCTGCGTTCGGCTGCACGATGCGGATCCGGGTTTCGGTTTGTGCCACCGGGATCGACAGGCGCGACAGGCCATAAAAGCTGCCCGCCCCGACAATCGCCAGAGACAGAACGCCGGCGACGATCCGCGCCCGTCCGGTCACCGATAAAGGGGCCGCCAGCGCCAGCAGCGTCAACAGCCCGACCCCCGGCACGCCGACAAGGGCTGCCAGTTGCATGAAGGGCTGCCCCAGCCAGAGCGAGCCGATCTGCGCCCAGGGAAAGCCGGTAAACATCCAGGCGCGCAGGAAATCCGCCGTGATCAGGCAGGCTGCCAGTGCCACCACGCGGGCCCCTGCCCGGCGGCCCAGGAAAAATGCCGCCGCATAGGCCCCGCCAAAGAACAACGCCAGCCCCGCCACCATCCCGGCCAGCGCAAAGGGGGCCATCCAGGCATAGGTATCAGCGTCGATATAGAAGGGTGATACGATCCAGAAATGCGTGCCGGCAATATAGCCGACACCGACCAGCCATCCGATCCTGGTCGCCTGACGCCAGGTCCGGGCCCGCGTCATGCCAAATAGCGCCAGCCCCCATGCGATCAGCGCCAGCCACCAGTAATTCAACGGGGCCTGCCCCGTCGCGGCCATCAGGCCCGGCACCAGATAGACCAGGTCGGCAATCCACCCGCGCCGCATCAGGCCGTCTGTCCCGGCAGGCGCACGCGCAGTCGTTTTATGCGGCGCGGATCGGCATCGACCACTTCGAATTCAGCCCCCGAAGGGTGCGGCACGACCTCGCCGCGCGCCGGCACCCGGCCCGACAGCAAAAACACCAGCCCACCAAGCGTGTCGATCTCCTCATCATCCAGACCGGTGGTCAGGGATCGGCCGATGGCGGCCTCGAACTCGTCCAATGGCGCACGCGCCAGCACCAGCCAGCTCAACGGGCTTTCCTCGGTCCAGAGCTGGCCCTCCTCGACATCATGTTCATCCTCGATCTCGCCGACGATCTGTTCAATCAGGTCCTCAAGCGTCACCAGCCCGTCAACACCGCCATATTCATCGATCACCAGCGCCATGTGAATCCGATCCGTCTGCATCTTTTGCAGCATCACGCCAATCGGCATCGAGGGCGGCGCATAGAGCAGCGGGCGCAACATCGTGGTGACATCAAATTCCTTTGTCTTGCCGTTGAAGCCATGTTCAAGCGCCAGATCCTTGAGATGGACAAGCCCCACCGGATTATCCAGCGTGCCGTCATAGATCGGCAAGCGGGTATAGCCGGTTTTCCGGAACACCTCGACCAGATCGGGCATCGTGATATCATTGGCCACGCCGGTGATTTCGGCGCGTGGAACGGCCACGTCATCCAGCCGCAACCGGTGCAGATTATACATGCGGATGGCAGCAAGCGGCCCGTTGCCGGCCGGGTGATGCGGGTCGGACGGGTTGGCCTCGTGGGCGGGTGTATCATTGCTGGGGGCGCTGCCAAAGATCCGGGCAAAAAAGCCGGGCCTGTGGTCAGGGGCGTCGTCATCGGGCTGCGCGCTTGGCGCTGCGCTAGACGAGCTGTCGGGATTTGAGCTCATGGCTCCTTTCCAAAAAGTAACGCCGGGCCAAATATGCGCCCGCAGCCCCAATATGGGTCAGGTATGCCCAGAGTTTCAAGGATGCGCGTCTCCAACCCCTGCATCAGGGCGGCATCGGCGTCATTTATGTGATCAAAACCCAACAGATGCAGGGTGGCGTGGACCAAAAGATGGCGCACATGATCGTCAAACGGCTTGCCCTGCTCTGCCGCTTCCGCCGCACAGGTTTCATGGGCGATGGCAATATCGCCCAGTTCCACCGCCGCGCCAGCAGTGCCACCCGTGCCGGGCACCGGCAGTTCGGGCATCCGGCCAAGCGGCAGGGCGATGTCACGGGCCGGCCAGCTCAGCACATTGGTGGCTTGCGGCTTGCCCCGGAAATCCGCGTTCAGCGCGGCGATGCGGGCATCATTGCAGCCCAGCAGGCTGATCTCGAAGCGGTCCGGGTCCAGACCCAGCCCGGCCAGCGCCGCCGCGCAGGCCGATTGCGCCAGCGCGCCGAGATGCGCTTTGGTCCAGCCGCTCTCCTCGATCACCAGATCGACACCCATCGCCTAGGCTCCGACCGTGGCAGGCGCATCGCAGGCATGCTGGCTGCATTCCATCTCGAAGGTGGTGTGCGAGATGCCGAACCTGTCACGCGCCACCGATTTCAGCCGCGCCTTGATGGCATCGGCCTGCCCCCATTGCCCGGCATCGACCACGATATGGGCCTGCAACGCGGCCTCATGTTCCTGCATCATCCACAGATGCGCATGATGGATATCGCTGACGCCGGGTTCGGCACCGAGTTTTGCCAGCACCTCGGAAATGGCAATGCCCTTGGGGCTGCCGAGCATCAGGATGCGCATAACCGGGCCGATTTCGCGGGCCACCTGCCACAGGATATAGCCCGCGATCAGCAGCGTGACCGCCGGGTCTACCCAGGTCTGATCCCAGAGCAGAATTGCGACCCCCGCCACAATCACCGCGACCGAGCCGGCGGCATCGGCCAGATTATGCAGAAACGCCGCCCGGATGTTCACGCTGTCCTTTGACATCGACCAGGTCAGCGCGGCGGTGGCCAGATCGACCACAAGCGCCACAACCGCAATGATCACCACGATCCAGCCCGCCACCGGTTGCGGGTCGATCAGGCGCATAACGCCCTCATAGACCAGGTAAATTCCCAGAACCGCCAAAGTGGTGTAATTGACCAGCGCCGCCACCACCTCGACCCGGCCATAGCCAAATGTCATGGCGTGATCGGCGGGGCGCCGCGCGATCTTGCGCGCCGTAAAGGCGATGATCAGCGCGATTGCATCCGAGAAATTATGCAGCGCATCCGCGATCAGGGCCAGCGACCCCGAAAGAATGCCGCCAATGACCTGCGCCACGGTAAGAGCCAGATTGACCGCAATGGCCAGAGCGACCCGGAAATCTCCGGCCTCCGGGTCTATGTGATGGTGATGATCATGCGGCATGGCACCCTACTGTTCGACGCTATCGGCATCATAGGCCTCGATGATCTTGGCGACCATGGGGTGTCTTACCACATCTTTGGCGGTGAAATAATTGAAGGAGATGCCTTCGATACCACCCAGCAGACGTTCGGCGTCGCGCAAGCCGCTGGTCACGCCGCGGGGCAGGTCGATCTGGGTCCGGTCGCCGGTGATCACCATGCGGCTGCCGCGCCCCAGACGGGTCAGGAACATCTTCATCTGCATCGTGGTGGCGTTCTGGGCCTCATCGAGCACCACGAAGGCATTGGCCAGGGTGCGCCCGCGCATGAAGGCCAGCGGCGCGATCTCGATCTGCTTTTCCTCGATCAGCCTGGCCAGTTGCTTGCCCGGCAGGAAATCATTCAGCGCATCGTAAAGCGGCTGCATATAGGGGTCGACCTTGTCCTTCATGTCGCCGGGCAGAAAGCCCAGCCGTTCGCCCGCCTCCACCGCCGGGCGGCTGAGGATGATCTTGTCGACATGGCCGTTTATCATCTGGTTCACCGCCACGGCAACGGCCAGATAGGTCTTGCCGGTGCCGGCCGGGCCGATGCCGAAAACCATTTCATTGCCCAAAAGCGCGCGCACATAATCCTGCTGCGCCCGGCTGCGCGGCTCGACCGTTTTCTTGCGCGTCCTGATTTCCAGATCGTCGCCCTGAAACATCTCGATCTGGTCGCCATCGCGGGCCCCGGTGCCCTCGGCCGAATTGCCAAGCCGCACGATCGCGTCGATATCGCCGGGGCTGAGCCCGCGCCCGGCCTCGGCGCGTTCATAGAGCGTTTGCAGGGCTTTGGCGGCCTCTTCGCGCGCGCCACCCAAGACATCGACAGCATTGCCGCGGCGGATGATCTGGACATCCAACAGATGCTCGATCTGCGCCAGATTGCGGTCAAATTCACCGCAAAGCGCGATCAACAGCCGGTTATCGGGGAATTCAAGGGTCAGTTCAGGCGGGGTCTCGGCGGCAGGCTGAGACAAGATGGTGGTCGCCAAGGGCGTCTCCCGTCAGTGAGTATCCTGCGCCCACTGTGGCAAGCCCGCCGGGCCAAGGCAACAGCAATAGCGTTTCGGGTCAGACTCGGCTCGTTTTGCTGGACGGATCGCCCGGTAGAGAAGGGCCGATGATGGCGAACAGCAAAAAGGGCGGCCCGCAACCGGACCGCCCCTTTTATTACATCAACCGAAACCCTTAGCTGCGCGGCACACGATCGGGGATACCGGCCCCGACCTGGGTATTGCCAATGATCGAATTTGGCGGTGCCACACCGGTGCAGACCGGCAACCCGCTGACCGGATCACGCCGACGTGACCAATAGCCCTCGAGACCATCGTCGATCATCCAGATCTGGCAGCCGTCAGGGTCAATATAGATCCCGGCTTCCAACCTGCTGAGAGGTCCGGCATCGCGGCCGCGGTCTTCGCCGATGGCGCGCAGCGGCGCGGGATCGCTGGTCGAGGTGACGCCTTCGAAGTTTTCAGCACATGCCGACAGAAACAAGAGGGTTCCGAATGTCGCCGAGAATTTGAGGATTGTGGGATAACTGATCATGGCGCTCACCTATAGCAGACGATTTCGACGCGGCGGTTCTGCTGCATGTTGGCAGCGCTCGTGTTCGGGACAACCGGACGGCGTTCGCCATATCCGATTTCGCGCGCGACACGCGCCCCGACGGAACGCGCGACAGCGGCAACCGAGGCGGCACGGCGTTGCGACAGATCCATATTGTATTCATCCGATGCGCGGCTGTCGGTATGGCCGTAGATCGCGTAGGCAAAGGCCCCCGCGCTCTGGAAGAACTGCGCCAGACCCTCCCTTGCGCCGGGCATCAACCGGGCACTGTCGGTGCGGAACAGCGTGTCGGTATTGGTCACCGAGCAGGTGTTCATATCCAGGCAGACCGGCATGCCGTTCTCGGGGTTCACCCGGCCTTCCATATAGCCCTCGACACCGCCATCGGCGACCCAGTGCATACAGCCATCGGGGTCGATCCAGATCGTCGGTTCAACGGTTCCGGTTATGACACCGGTGCTTTGCGCCGACACCGGATGCGGCAGCGTCGAGATCAGCAGGCCGATCGCAACGGCCACCATCATGACACCCTTAAATTCTGGAAACCTTAAACGCATTGCGGCAACACCCCCCTGTGTCCGTCGGCCATGTCTCTGGCGCGATCTTGTTGATTGCTGGCCTGGCAGGGCCATGGGGGGATCCGCCCCCCGTTCATTGGGTGAACTTTAGCAAGATTATGCGCCATTGGAAGCATGAAATACCACCATCGGGCATTCCCGCCGCGAAACACCTGACCAAAAGAGCGCTGAAATCGCAGGAAAATCCGGGTCGGCGGGCTGCGCAGACATCAACAATCGGCACGGTCGCGCGGCGTTGACCGATTCGGCGCTGCGTTCCGGGGGGGTTACCCGATTGTGGCAATTTTTAGGAAAATTGAAGGAAACATGTTGGAAATCAGATGGGTTTGTAGCGCGGGTGTAGACAATGACCGTGAGGCCATGTGTTCGTTTCCAGAAACCACCGACAATTGCGCTGCGGCCTTCACAGGGCACCCTAGAAGGTTAAAATCAAATCTTAACAGGCAAGAAAGAGGCTTGGCGTGAACCGGCCCGCCCATCGACGCGCAAACTGTCACAGATTTCGACGAAAAAAGGATGGGAAGATATGAAACGCCCCTTAATCGCAACCGCCCTGTTGGCCAGCATGTTCACGGCGGCACCCGCCCTGGCCCATGACGTCCACCATGGCTATGCCAACCAGTATGTCCACAGCCAGCAGCGCAGCTACGCCCATGCCCAGGCTTACGCCCGGCCCGCGGCCGAGGTCATCTTGGTCACCATTACCGTCAGCTGCTTCCGCGGTCCTTGGGAAGAGGTGATCTGGGATCGCCCCGAGCCGGTCTTTGTCGATAGCCTGGTCAATGCCGGCTACACCTATCCCGAGGCGCATTCCATGGCGGAACGGGTCTGTCGGGATGCCTCCGGTGTCGGCAATTCGGAAAATATCCGCGCAACCATGCTGCGCATCATCGAAAGCCAGCCGCCCAACTGGCGCCGGTGACAGGTCGGGCCGGGGGCCGTTTGCGCGGCCCCCGGCCTATAGCAGTTCTCAGAAAACCTGAATCACTTAACGCTGCCTGAAATCAAGGATTTCAACGCGTTAAATGATACATTATGTCTCAGGAATTCCGAGAAGTGCTTTATCCCAGCAATTCGCCTTTCAGCGAGTTGGGGCCGCTTTGCACGATCCGCACCGTCGCGATCTGGCCGATCAGGTCATCGGGTGCCACGGCATGAACGGCGTGCAGATAATCGGATTTGCCGACCAGTTGCCCTTCAAGCCGCCCGGGTTTTTCGAACAGCACCCGAACCTCGCGCCCGACCATCGCGTCTTGCGCCGCTTTTTGCTGCTGTCCCAGAAGCGCTTGCAGGCGTTGCAGCCGCGCATCGGCCAGATCTGGCGCGACCGGCGCTTTCTCGGCCGCCGGCGTGCCGGGACGCGCGGAATATTTGAATGAATAGGCCTGGCCATAGCCAACGCGCTCCACCAGATCCAGCGTCGCCTGAAAATCGGCATCGGTTTCGCCGGGAAAGCCGACGATGAAATCGCCTGACAGCAACAGATCGGGCCGGGCGGCGCGGATACGGGCAATCAGCGCTTCATAATCGGCGGCGGTATGTTTGCGGTTCATCGCCTTCAGAATGCGATCTGATCCTGATTGCACCGGCAGATGCAGATAGGGCATCAGCTTGTCGCAATCGCCATGGGCGGCGATCAGGTCATCCTCCATGTCATTGGGATGCGAGGTGGTGAAGCGGATCCGGTCCAGCCCGTCGATCAGGGCCATCTCGCGGATCAGCCGCGCCAGGCCCCATTCACCATCCGGTCCAGCGCCGTGATAGGCGTTCACATTCTGGCCCAGAAGGGTGATTTCACGCACGCCATGTTCCACCAGATCCCGCGCCTCGTGCAGCAGGCGATCGGCCGGGCGGCTGGCTTCGGCCCCGCGTGTATAGGGCACGACACAAAAGGCGCAGAACTTGTCGCAACCTTCCTGCACGGTCAGAAATGCCGTTGGCCTGCGCCCGGGCTTGCGCGCCTTCGGCAGGTGCAGGAATTTATCCTCCTCGGGGAAATCGGTATCCAGCGCCTTTTCCCCGGCCTCGACCGCGCGCGCCATCGCAGGCAGGCGGTGATAGGTCTGCGGGCCGACCACCAGATCGACCATCGGTTGGCGGCGCATGATCTCGGCGCCCTCGGCCTGGGCCACGCAGCCGGCAACGCCGATTTTCAGATCCGGGTTGGCATCACGCAGGGGTTTGAACCGGCCCAGTTCGGAATAGATCTTTTCGGCGGCCTTTTCGCGGATATGGCAGGTGTTGAGCAGGATCATGTCGGCCTCTTGCGCCGTGGCGACCTGTTCATAGCCTTCCGACCCCAGGGCCTCGACCATGCGTTCGCTGTCATAGACATTCATCTGGCAGCCATAGGTTTTGACAAAGAGCTTTTTCGGTGCGGACATCGGGCGGGCCTCCGGGCGGGTTCCTGCGCCATCTACCGCAAGCCCGCCAGCGCATCAATGACGCGCGTGATGTTTGCAAAATCGAAAGCCGCAAGGCACAGTATGGCCGAGCAGAAAAACCGGGGCCAACCCAGATGATCCATCCGTCCATCTCCAGCTTCGTCTCGCATGCGGGCCGCCAACCGCCTGGCAAGGGGCCGTTTGCGATTGTGATTGCCGAGGACCGGACCGAGCTGGGCTCGACCCTGGATCACCTGACGCATCTGGGGTTTCGCCGCTTGTTCCTGCTGGCCCCGGATGATGTCGACCTGCCCGAGGATGTCGATGATGCCTCCATCATCGAGGTGATCCGCCACCAGACGCGCCAGCCCGGCACCGCGCCCGCGATTGTGAACGCGCTGATCAAACTGGTGCCGGGCGAATGGATTCACTACTGTTTCAACGCCGAATACCTGTTTTTTCCCTTTTGCGAGCAGCGCCGCATCGGGGAAGCGATTGCCTTTGTGACCGAAGAACGCCGCGAGGTGGTGCCGACCTATGTGATCGACCTCTATGCCGAGGATCTGACCCGCCATCCCGATGCCGTATCGCTGGAAACCGCGCATCTCGACAGTTCGGGCTATTACGCCGAAACCCGCCGCGATGAGGCCGGCGAGGTGCTGGAGCGGCAATTGAATTTCTATGGCGGTCTCAGGTGGCGCTTCGAGGAACATGTGCCGGTGCCCAAACGCCGGATCGACCGGTCCAGCCTGTTTCGGGCCGCGCCGGGCTTGACGCTGAACAATGATCATTCGCTGTCGGACCCTGAAATGAACACCTATTCCTGCCCCTGGCATCATTCGATGTCGGCCACGGTATGTTCATTCCGCGTTGCCAAGGCGCTGCGCAGCAACCCCGGATCGCGCCATGATGTCGATAGTTTCCGCTGGCATAAATCCACCCGGTTCTACTGGTCATCACAGCAGCTTATGGAATTGGGGCTGATGGAACCGGGGCAGTGGTTCTAGGCCCCTGCCCGTTCAGGCACATCGGGCGGTGGCATGATACGGTATCGCGGGTCCAGCCGGTCGGGGTGAAAGGCCGGGTCTTTCAGATAGATCGGGCGCGCGGGCTGCATCTGAGGCCCGGCGGCGATCAGGCGGTTGCGACGGTGGATCAGCAATGTTTCGGTGGCCATGCCTTCGGCCAGGATCAGTTCATGCGCGTCAAAGCGCAGATTGACGAAGCTGGCCTGCACACAGCCGCGCACCCGCTGCACACCGGCCCGGCCCACCAGATTGCCGGCCGCTATCAGCAATTCGGCCCCGGTCACGGGATGTTCGATCATCACCCGCTGATAGGGTGCCACGGTCAGCGCCCGGCGCGGCCGGCCGCGCCCCAGCGCGCCAAACGAGATCACCACCGGGCGGCCGGGATCGTCGGGCCCTTGAAAGCTGCGCCGCTGGCGGATGATCTGGCGCACCGGTTGCAGCCCATGATCGACGGTTGTCAGCAGATCCCCCTCAACCACATCGCGCACCGGCCTGACCCCGGATGCGGTGCTGACCAGGGTTGCGGCGGTCAATTGCACCGGGCCGCCCAGGCACACGAAATGCGCGGCCTCCAGATCGTCAGGATCGAGCCGCTTCAGCCGCAGCGAGCCGCCATCGTCGAACCGGATCAAGGTGTCACGCCCGGAGCCATGCATCCGCGACCGGATATCGGCATGGGTCTGAATCTCGTAGCGATCAAAGATCACCCGGTCGCCCGCATCCACGCAAAACCCGTCAATGATCTCATGGCCCGGACCTTCGCGCACCACGAACTGATCGGCCCCGCGCATGGTGGCGGCCCCATCATCGGGAAGATCAGGCCACAGCATTTCGCGGCCCATTGGCGGCTGGTCATCCATTGGCAACGCCTGGGGTTTTTGTGATCGCTGGCGGCAGTTTGGGACGGAAATGGTTTCCGGACGCCTAACGGGGCCAAAACGCAGAAAACGCAGCCCGGTCAGGGGCTGCGTTTGTGGTTGCATCGCTTTGGCTGGTTTAGGCCGCGTCGGATTCGATTGCGGGGGCAGAGCCTGCCTCTGACGCTATTTCGATGCGGCGCGGTTTCAGCGCTTCGGGCACTTCGCGCACCAGGTCGATATGCAGCATACCGGCATCATGGCTGGCCCCGGTCACGCGCACGTGATCGGCCAGATGGAAGCGTTTCTCGAAGGCGCGTGTGGCGATACCGCGATGCAGATAGGTCCGCTCGGTATCGTCGCTGGCCTTGCGCGCACTGACATAGAGGCCGTTTTCGCGCTGCTCGATGTTCAGTTCATCGGCGCTGAAACCGGCCACCGCAATCGAGATGCGATAGGCATCATCGGCGGTCTTCTCGATGTTGTAGGGCGGGTAGGTCGTGGCCCCGGTATCCTGGGTCATGACGCGGTCGAGAATATCTGCCATCCGGTCAAAGCCAACGCTGGCGCGGAAAAGCGGGGTGAAATCATGCGTTCTCATTTGGGTCATCCTCTTTCTCTGGTTTGAGCGATAACGATTTTGCGGGCGGTCCGAACGGACCCGCCCTATCGGTTCATGCCCCGGCCCCAAAGTCGGGCACCGGAACATTTTCGATGTGGGAAGTCAGAGAAGGGTCGTCAAGGGGTGACGCGAATGAACCGCGCACTGATATCGCCGGTGCCGTCATTGCCCGCCGTCAGCGTGCGCATCCGCGACGCCTCGCGGCTGAAGACGTCATCGGTGCGGTCCAGAAGATCCAGAATGGGGGCCAGACCGCCGCCCAGATCGGCGGCCAGCGCCACCGGATCATTCTGCCATTCGGCAAGCGCCGATATCACCGAGACAATACCCAATTGACCGTTTTGGCGCATGAAGACCGGCGACCCGGAGGAGCCGGGGTCGATATAGCAGCCCAGAACCTGAAACCCGCCCCGATCCGCGCGCACATCGCAGCCATCTTCCAGCGCGGCGGATTCTGCCCGATCCCGCCCATAAGAGACGATCTGCACCGAATCGCCCACGCTGGCCTGCCCGCGCGCCGGGATCGGGCGCATGATTTCCGCCGAAATGGGGCGATCAAGTTCAAGAATGGCGATATCGGCGCGAACCTGGTCCAGCTCATCGCTCAGACCCATCGAATAGCCGGGATGGATCACAGCCCGCCGGATGGTGCGATAGGCCACCGGCCGGCCGTTTCTGAGCCCGGCATTGAAGCCGAACCCCGCCAGTGGCAGCCGTTCCCTGGTTTCGGGATCAAACAGACAATGCGCCGCGGTCAGCACCAGATCGGCGGCAATCAGCGTGCCGGTGCAAAATCCGGGCCCGGTATCGATCCGTCCGACCGCCTGCCACTGCCGATCAGGGCCAATGCCGGTCACAACCTCCAATGGCGGCCCGGCGGGGGCGATTGTGGGCAGGGTCTGGGCCGCGGCCGGGCTGGCCAGCAGCAGCAGGATAAAAAGGGCGCGCATCAAGGGTCCGGTCCTTGCTCAAGGGGGCGTTGGGCCGGGGTTTACGCGACGAGTTGGGCAGAAATTGGACCTCGGCCCCGCCTTGCGCTGAGCGTTTCAAGGCGGGGCCGGTGACCTGGTTTTACCCGGCGATTACGGCGCAAGGAGCGGTGGCAGGCAGCATGGCCGACAGGAACGCCGCCGGGTTGGCGCGAAAGGCGGGCAGCGCGAAGCGGGCATCAAGGCGCGGGGCCGGCATGGTCCAGAGCATTGCGGGTTCCGCAAGCACCGGTTTGGCAAAGTCCAGCTTGACGTCAACGGGACGCAGGGCGGGCCTGCCGAAACCAGAGCATTCGAGACCGGTCAACGGGGTCATCGCTGCGGGGGCAAAGCTGCGCATGGCCAGAGCCGCCGGGCTTGCCGATAAAGGCGTCACCGTGGCCTGACCGTCGACCACCGTGAGGCTGATCCCCTGCGCGCTGGCTGAAAGACCCGCAACGCCGCTGACAATCAGCGCCGTCACGGCAATGGATTTATTCAATTTATTCAACATAATCTGGTCCTTTTTCAAATGGAGTGGCCGGTTCAACCCGGGTGCTGACCTCAGAATGCGCTTTCGTGTCCGTGATACGCAATATCGGGCGGGGGTTATCGGATGACAGGCCTCACGCAGGCGTCAGGTGACAATCCGGGCCGGGCAATGGAAGATGCCGCCCATGCGGACCCTCCCAACCATTGCCCTTGCCCTGATCGTCATGATGGGGCCTGCCGATGCTGATCCGGCGCGAATCGTGGCCGTCACGGCGCAGGCATCGGGCGACAGATGGCAGTTTGACGTGACCCTCGCGCATGGCGATACCGGCTGGGAGGATTATGCCGATGGCTGGCGGGTGGAGCTGGCCGATGGCACCATATTGGGCACCCGGATTCTGGTCCATCCGCATGTCGAGGAGCAGCCCTTTACCCGCAGCCTCGGGGATGTGGCGATCCCCGGTGGCACCGATATCGTTCACATTCGCGCCTCTACCAATGTGACGGGATGGGCCGCCATGACACAGGCGCTGAGCCTGAACTGAGCAGCCAGCGCAAGCGCGCTATAGCAGTTTCGGGAAAACCTGAATCGCATAACGCTGCCTGAAATCAAAGATTTCAACGCGGTCCAAGCGATGCACCCTGTCCCAAGCTTTCCGAGACGTGCATTATTGCCGCCCTTCGCGCAGCCAGGCCCCCAGCATCAGACCGGCGGCGATCAACAGGAACAGCCAGGCCGAGATCAGCGGCGTCACCGTGATATCGGTGGTCAGATAGGCGGCGCGCGGGGTCAGCCCGATCCAGCCGCGCCCGGCCGCATTGCGCCCTTCCGCGACGCGCCGGATATCGGGCAGCCCGTCTTCCAGCCGCAGCACACCGCCGCGCCGCAGCGCCGCCGGATCTTGCAACGCGGCACCGCTGGCCAGGGTTTCCTCAAACTCGCGCGGCGCGGCCGGGCCAAGCGCCACCACCGCGTCACGGTCACCATCGCTGAGCCGATAGAGGCCGATCTCGGGGCCGTTGATTTCGCCGCTGAACCGCCCCGGCGCGGTTTCTTCCAGCGTCACCACAACCTCGCTGCCATCGGGCATGGTGACGGTCACATCGCCGGTTTCCTCGGCCAATGTCTGGCGGGTGATGGTGATGGTCTGGCCGTCCGCCTCGGCGCGCAGGGCCTCTTCTTCCAGCTCCGGTTCGGCCATCATCCAATGCGCCAGCCGGCGCAACAGCTCCAGTTGCGGCCCGCCACCCTCATAGCCGCGATCCCACAGCCAGGGCTGATCGGAGGCCAGCAGCGCCACCCTTCCCTGCCCGACCCGGTCCAGGATCAGCAGCGGGCGGCCATCCGCGCCGGTCATCACGGTCTGGCCGCTTTGTTCCGTCACCTCGATCTGGCGCAGCCAGCGGCCCCAGGGCGCGTCGCTGTCGGGCGGTTGGCTATGGGTCTCGGCCAGTCCCGCCGTGACCGGGTGGCGTTGCCCGAGATCTGATATTTCGGGCAGGAAGGGCGTTTCAATGACCTGCGCGGTGGGGCGCCCCGGCAGGATGCTGGCCAGCGGCGTCCGGTAGAGCGAATTCGCGCCGGCGAAATCCGGCCCCGCCGCCAACAGCAACGCGCCGCCATTTTCGACATAGGCCCGCACATTGTCCAGATAGACCATCGGCAGGATACCGCGCCGCCGGTAGCGGTCGAAAATGATCAGGTCAAATTCGTCGATGGCCTCGAGAAACAGCTCACGCGTGGGGAAGGCGATCAGGGACAGTTCGGTCACCGGCACGCCATCCTGGCGATCGGGCGGGCGCAGGATGGTGAAATGAACCAGATCGACCGACGGGTCCGATTTCAGCAGGTTGCGCCAGGTCCGCTGGCCCGGATGCGGCTGGCCCGACACCAGAAGCACGCGCAGCCGGTCGCGCACGCCATTGATCTGCACCACGGCACCATTATTGCGGTCGGTCAGTTCGCCGGGGGCCTCGGGCAGTTCAAATTGCAGCACGTTCATCCCGGCATGCGGCAGGGTCATCGGCAGGTCCAGATCCTCGCCCACCGGCACCATGAAACTGCGCGGCGCATCGCCGTCGATCGAGATCCGCAATTCGGCCAGCCCGCCAATGCCCGCAGGCACCGCGCCCGCATCCTCGATGCGCAGGGTCAGCACGAATTCCTCATCCAGAATTGCAAAGGCCGGGGCGTTCTGAACCAGAAGCCGCCGATCCCAATCGGTCGCGCGCCCGGTGATCAACGCGTGCAGGGGGGCGGGCAGTTCCGGGACAAGATCGGCATCATGGATCTGGCCATCGGTGATCACAATCGCCCCGGCGATACGCGCGCGCGGCTCCTCTGCCATCAGCTCGGCCAGTGCGGCCATGGCCAGCGTGCCGGTATTGTCGGGGCCGTCGCCGACGCGTGCCTCGCGCAATTCCATGCCAAGGGAGGCAACTTCGCGGCGCACCGAGGCCACTGCCGCCTCGGTCTGCGCGGCCCGGTCCGAGATCTGCTGCGAGGCGCTTTGGTCGATCACCAGCAGCACGATATCGGATAGCGGCTCGCGCTCTTCAACTTGCAGCGACGGGTTGACCAGCGCCAGCAGCAACGCCAAGGCCGCCAATGCGCGCAGCGGCCATCCCGCCAGCCCGCGCCAGATCTGCAGGCCCAGAAACAGCGCCGCCATGGCGGCCATGGCCCAGATCACGGCCCAGGGCAATTGCGGGTCAAAGATAATATCCTGCGCCATATCTATTGCCCCAGACGATCAAGCAGGGCGGGCACATGGACCTGATCTGATTTGTAATTTCCGCTGAGCACATACATCACCAGATTGACCCCGAAGCGCAGCGCGATCTCGCGCTGGCGTTCGCCGGCAAAGCCGCGCCCGATGGGATAGAGCGCGCGCCCGTTTTCATCCATTGCCCAGGCCGCGGCCCAATCATTGCCGCCGATCACCACCGGCGTGACCCCGTCATTGAGGTTGCGAAACGGCATCCCCTCGATCCGTTCGACATCGGGCGGCGCGGCCTCGACCCAGACATCGCGGCCCAGATGGCGGCCCGGAAAATCCTGCAGCAGATAGAAGGTCCGGGTCAGAACATGATCTTCGGGCACCGGTTCCAGCGGCGGAATGTCCAGCGGGCGGGCTATTTCGCGCAAAGCGCGCCCATTGGGCGTTGCCGCGCCGAAGCGGCCGATATCGGCGTCGCGGGTGTCAAACACGATCATGCCGCCGCCGCGCAGATAGGCGTTCAGCCTGGCATAGGCGGCGTCCGACGGGATCGGCTGATCGGGGCTGATCGGCCAGTAGATCATCGGGAAAAACACCAGCTCATCGCGTTCCAGATCAATGCCGATGGGCGGGGCGGGTTCGACCGAGCTGCGCTGTGCCAGCGTCAGCCCAAGCCCATAGAGCCCGGCGCGCGAGGTCTCATCCAGCCTCGCGTCGCCGGTCAGCACATAGCCAAGGGTGATTTCCGAGGTTGCCAGCAGCGCCAGCGCCTCATCGGCGGCGCTCTGCGCCCGGGCCTGCGGGGCCATCAAGCCCACGGCCAGCAAGATCACCGCCGTTCGCGCCAGCCCCGGCAAGCGGCCCGACAGCCACAAAGCGGCCAGCGAATCGAGC
>NZ_JBTUJH010000078.1:0-33620 GCF_058343375.1 Alterinioella sp. | reverse complement strand
CCTGCATCACTGGTTTGACAGATTTTTTCTCTGACAAGGCGCAGGGCGCATGTAAATCTGGTTGATTTTCAAAGCCCTGTAACGCTGTCAGTGGGAAAATCCGTCAAATCCAAGGGACGCTGATTTGCCTTCATCTCAGCGTCTCGGCGCGCTTGCAAATGGGGCCACCATGGGCGGCGCGCGCCAAACCGCTGATATTTCGGCAAGTAAGGAGGATAAGAAATTGATCCGGGGGATCAATTTCCCGACGAACGCGCCAGTGATGCAGGGTTAATGGGTCCTGACCCTAGAGCGCGACGCGCCATAGGTGCCACCCCAACGTCACGGCGTGACAGCGGACCGCCCCGACCGCACAGGTTGAAAGCGCGCAGGGCGCGCGGGGGGGGCAGTTGCGCCCGGCCCCCCCGCGCGATTTTTCTACAACCCCTTGGCGCGATAGCTGGACGCCACCCGCCCGATCGCCACCATGAAGGCCGCGGTGCGCAGATCGGTCACGTCGTTGCGCGAATGCCAGACCTCGGCCATGGATTGATAGGCCGTGCGCATCGTGTCATCGAGGCCCGAGCGCACCAGTTCAAGCTCATCGGCCCCGCGCAGGTATTTCTCCTTGAAATCGGGGGTCATCGACCAGGCCCCGCCCAGTTGCGTATCCAGCCGCTCCAGCTCATCGACAATCAGCTGGTGGCGGGCTTCTTCCTGTCGGCGCTGCATCCGGCCGAACCGGATATGGCTGAGATTCTTGACCCATTCGAAATAGGACACCGTCACACCGCCGGCATTGGCATAGAGATCGGGGATGATGACGGTGCCCCGGTGGCGCAGGATCTCGTCGGCGCCGGCCGTGACCGGGCCATTGGCGGCCTCGATGATCAGCGGGGCCTTGATGGCATTGGCGTTGTGCATGTTGATCACGCCCTCGATCGCGGCCGGAATCAGAATGTCGCATTCCGCCTCCAGCATGCGCAGCCCATCGGCGTGAAAGCTGCCCTCGGGGCAGCCCTTGACGCCACCATGTTCGGCAATCCAGTCGCGCACCGCGTTGACATTCATGCCGCTCGGGTTTTCCAGCCCGCCATCGCGTTCGATGATATGGGTGATGATCGAGCCATCCTCGGTCGAGAGGAAATGTGCCGCATGATATCCGACATTGCCAAGCCCCTGCACGATGATGCGTTTGCCATCGAGCTTGCCCGACAACCCCGCCGCCGCCACATCCTTGGGGTGGCGGAAAAATTCGCGCAGGCCATATTGCACGCCGCGCCCGGTGGCTTCGACCCGGCCCTGGATGCCGCCCGCATGCGGCGGTTTGCCGGTGACGCAGGCCTTGGCGTTGATATCGGTCGTGTTCATGCGGGCGAACTGATCGGCGATGATGGCCATCTCGCGTTCGCCGGTGCCCATGTCGGGGGCGGGCACGTTCTGGCTTGGGTTGATCATGTCCCGCTTGATCAGCTCATAGGCAAAGCGGCGCGTGATCTGTTCCAGTTCGAATTCATCATAGTCGCGCGGGTCGATGCACAGCCCGCCCTTGGAGCCGCCAAACGGGGCCTCTACCAGGGCGCATTTATAGGTCATCAGGGCGGCCAGCGCCTCGACCTCGTCCTGATGCACATTGGGCGCATAGCGGATACCGCCCTTGGCCGGCTCGAAATGTTCCGAATGCACCGACCGGTAGCCGGTAAAGGTGCGGATCTCACCGCGCAAGCGCACACCGAAGCGCACCGTATAGGTGGCATTGCAGACCCGGATCTTTTCCTCCAGCCCCGGTGGCAGGTCCATCAGCGACGCGGCGCGGTTGAACATCAGATCGACGGATTGACGGAAACTCGGCTCTCCCGTGGCGGACATCGCAATTCCTCCCTGTAATTGTGCTCCGATGGGCGATGCCTTGCATTGCGCCCGATTTTTGAGCGGAACACAGCTTGCCCATCTGTTCAAGCAAACCCTTCAATTCGGTAAAAGAAATCGCCCATGGCCCGCGAAAAATACCGATCGGAATTGGTTCGTTTCAAAAACACCGCGTTTCCTGCCCGATTTCGCCCCATTTCTGCCGTGGTTCTGAACCATCCATGAGGCCGGTCGAATTCCGTCATTTGGTCCGGTCCCTTTTTCACTGCGTGAGGCGCTGAGCATGTTGCATAGACCCGAACCTTTCCCGGCCAGGGGCACCGCCCGGCGCAGGATGACCCGGTTTGCGCGCGATGAAACTGGCACAATCACCATTTTCGCGCTGATGATGTTCGTGCTGATGCTGGCCGTTGGCGGCATCGCCGTTGACGTGATGCGCTATGAAACGCAGCGCTCGCAGCTGCAATACACGCTTGATCGCGCGGTTCTTGCGGCTGCGGCTCTCAGTCAGCTGGAAGATCCCGAAACGGTCGTGCTGGATTATTTCGCCACCTCGGGGCTGGAAAACTACCGCCTGGATGTGAATGTCGAATCCGGGCTGAATTTTCGCCGCGTCGAGGCCACGGTCGAGATGGATATCCAGACCTATTTCATGAACATGTTCGGCGTGCGCGCCCTGACATCGCCTGCGCGCGGTGCCGCCGAAGAACGCATCATGGATATCGAGATCTCCATGGTTCTGGATATTTCCGGTTCGATGGGCTGGAACAGAAAGATCGTCAACATGCGCAACGCGGCAAATGAATTTGTCGACACGATGCTGCTGCTCAATAGCGAGGAGGAGCAACAGGTCACCATCTCGGTTGTTCCCTATAACGGGCGCGTCAACGCCGGCTCTGTCATTGAAAGCGTCTTCACGCTGTCTGACGAGCAGACCGAAAGCAGCTGCACCCGGTTTGCGCCAAACGACTATAATTCAACCGCGATTGACCCCACCGTGGCCATCGAACGGCTGGCCCATTTCGATCGCCGGAATTACAACCGCAACCGCAATTTCCGCACCCCGCATTGCCAGACCGACGATTATGGCGCGATCCTGCCCTGGTCCAACAATGCCGCCGATCTGCATGGCCGCATCAACAGCCTGCGCGCCAATGGCTGGACCGCGATTGATCTGGGCATGCGGTGGGCCGTCGGCCTGCTGGACCCGGCCGCGCAGCCCGCCCTGTCGGATCTGATCGCCGCCGGCGAGGTGGACGCGGATTTCGAGGGCCGCCCATATGCCTATGATGAGCCCGAGGTGCTCAAGGTGATCATCTTGATGACGGATGGCGAAAACACCAACCAGTATGACATCATCCAGTCGCGCAAGCGCGGGCCCTCCGAGGTGTATCGCGACCCCAATACCGGGCGCATATCGACCTGGGTCGAGCGCTATGGCCAGTATTACTGGCAAAGCGATCGCCGCCGCCATCCTGGCCCCGATGGCGGCGATGATGCCGTGCCGATCATGTGGCCCGAATTATGGGCCGATTTCACCGCGCGCCGGATTGCCGACCGCTATTACAATCGCATTGGCGATAACTGGTTGCGCAACAACGTCCGCTATAGGTCGATCGAGCGCTATGCCGGGTCTTACCAGGCCGATCGCAACCTGCGCGCCATATGCGACGCCGCCAATGATGCCGGGATCATCATCTTCACAATCGCATTCGAAGCGCCGCAACGCGGACGCGATGTGATGCAATATTGCGCCACGACGCCGGCGCATTACTACGACGCGGCGGGGATCGAGATCTCCGAGGCCTTCGCCTCCATCGCACAATCAATCAACCTGCTTCGGCTGGTTCAGTAGGGAAATGATGATGCGGGGCTTTTCATTCATATCCAGGTTCTGGAAGCGCGAAGACGCCAGTGCGACGGTTGAGTTCGTCATCGTGTTTCCGATAATCCTGCTGGTGTTCATCGCGGCGTTCGAGACGGCCATGCTGCTGACGCGCCAGGTGATGCTGGAAAAAGCGCTGGACGGGGCCGTGCGCTATCTGCGCCTGACCTCGGGTGTCAGCGTCACCTATGACGCGATCCGCACCAATATCTGCGACAACACGCCGGTGTTGCCGGATTGTGAAAATTCGCTGCTGCTGGATGTTCGCGTGATCGACCAGGTCACCTATGCCCTGCCGGATTACCAACTGCTTTGCGTCGATCGCAGCGGCACGGTGACTCCGGCCAATGAATTCAACCCTGGTGCCGATAATCAGCTGATGCTGGTGCGCGCCTGTGCGGCTGTTGACCGTATCCTGCCGATTTCAGGCCTGGGGCTGGAGCTGACCCGCGACGATACCGGTGCCATCCACCTGCTGGCTGCCAGCATCTTCGTCAATGAACCCGATTGAGAGCCAGCATGAAACGCTTGATCAAGAATTTCTGGCGCCGCGATGAGGCCAGCGTTGCCCTGGAGGCGGTGATCGTGATGCCGATCCTGGCTTGGGTCTTCATTGCCAGCTTTGTGTTTTTCGATGCGTTCCGTGTCTATAACACCTCGATCAAGGCGACCTATTCGGTGGCCGACGTGCTGTCGCGGCGAACAGCCAGCATCGCGGCCAGTGATATCGAAGGTCTGGCCGATGTGTTTCAGTTTCTGACCCGCAATACATCGGGATCGGCGCTGCGGGTCACACAGATTACCCGCCAGGCGGCTGGCTATCGCATCGACTGGTCGCATGGCACCGATGGGATGACCTATCTGCGGGCCTCTGATTTCCCCGGGATCATTGACAGAATTCCGATCATGGCCTTTGGCGACCGGATGTTGCTGGTCGAATCCTTCCTGCCGCATCGGCCGGCCTTCAATGCCGGTCTGTCGGATCAGGAGTTTGTGAATTTCACCGTGACCCGCCCCCGCTTTGCCGGGCAGGTGCCCTTTGTGGACGATATGGGAAATTCCTATGTCTATGTTAATGACGGATCGCCCCAGGGCGAAGACGGCTTTTATTATATTGATGATGACGAACCTGATACCGACCCCGACTGGTCTGATCCCTAGGCCGATGTCCGGCGGTCGAGAACCGACCGGCTTGTGTCGCCATCCGGCATTCACCTGAGACCCGCCTTGTGGTTTAACCTGATCGCGATGGGGGGCGCGCGCGTCCCGGCAAAGGGGGCAGGCGATGCGCTATTCCGGTTGGCAGGTGCTGAAACAGGGGCTGACGGGCAACAAGGGTTGGGCACCCGCCTGGCGGGATCCGGCGCCGAAATCCGAATATGACGTTGTTATCATCGGCGGTGGCGGGCATGGGTTGGCGACGGCGTTCTATCTGGCCAAGAATCACGGGCTGACCAATATCGCGGTTCTGGAACGCGGCTATCTGGGCGGCGGCAATGTCGGGCGCAACACCACCATCGTGCGCGCCAATTACGGCCTTCCCGGCAATTCCGAATTCTATTCGATGTCCCTGAAACTGTGGGAAGGCATGGAGCAGGAGCTGAATTTCAACGTGATGCACAGCCAGCGCGGCATCATCAACCTGTTCCATTCCGACGGCCAGCGCGATGCTTACGCCCGGCGCGGCAATACCATGATCAACCAGGGCGATGACGCCATCTTGCTGGATACTGCCGGCTGTCGGCGGCTGTTGCCCTATCTCGATTATGACCAGACCCGGTTTCCGATCTATGGCGGTCTGTATCAGAAACGCGGCGGCACGGCGCGCCATGATGCGGTGGCCTGGGGCTATGCCCGCGGCGCGGATCAGCGCGGTGTCGATCTTATTCAACAATGTGAGGTCACCGGCATCGACATCGAAAATGGCCGGGTGACCGGCGTGCAGACCAGCCGCGGCGTGATCAAGACAAGGAAAGTGGCGATGGCGGCGGCGGGGCGGTCGGGCCAGGTGGCGGCGATGGCCGGGCTGCGCCTGCCGATTGAAAGCCACATCCTGCAGGCCTTTGTGACCGAGGGGCTGAAACCCTGCATCGACCATGTCGTGACCTATGGCATGGGCCATTTCTATATCAGCCAGTCCGACAAGGGCGGGCTGGTCTTTGGCGGCGATCTGGATCTCTATGCCTCCTATGCCGCGCGCGGCAACCTGCCGACGGCCGAACATGTGATCGAGGCCGGCATGACCCTGATGCCGATGATCGGCAAGGCGCGGATGCTGCGATCCTGGGGCGGGATCATGGACATGTCTTCGGACGGCTCACCGATCATCGACAAGGCCCCGGTTGAGGGTCTCTATATCAATGCGGGCTGGTGCTATGGCGGCTTCAAGGCGGTGCCGGCTTCGGGCACCAGCTATGCCCATCTGATCGCCACCGACACCCATCACGCGCCTGCGGCGCGGTTCCGGCTGGACCGGTTCAACAAGGGTCTGGTGATGGATGAAGAGGCCAGGGGCAGCCAGCACAATCTGCATTAGGGGAGACAGGACAATGCGTATCAAATGCCCCCTTTGCGGGGATCGCGACCTCAGGGAATTTACCTATATGGGCCATGAAACCTATCTTGAGCGGCCAGGCGATGAAGACTGGAGCCCGGCCTGGGACAGCTACCTGCATCTGCGCGACAACCCGGCCGGTGTGACGCGCGACCTCTGGTATCACGGCTCCGGCTGCGCCGCCTGGCTGCGGGTCGAACGCGACACGGTCAGCCATGACATTCTGCGCGTCG
The DNA here is from genome assembly GCF_058343375.1 of Alterinioella sp. Lineage (NCBI taxonomy): Bacteria > Pseudomonadati > Pseudomonadota > Alphaproteobacteria > Rhodobacterales > Paracoccaceae > Alterinioella > Alterinioella sp. The sequence continues at coordinate 27,100 of NZ_JBTUJH010000078.1, read as the reverse complement.
AGCTTGCCCGCGACGCCAAACCGGGGCGCGGCTGATGCGGATCGAGGGAAAAGGCCGGATCGACCCGGGCCAGCCGCTGAACTTCACCTTTGACGGGCGCAGCTTTGGCGGCTTTCGGGGCGATACGCTGGCCTCGGCGCTGCTGGCAAATGGCGTGCGTCTGATGGGGCGGTCTTTCAAATATCACCGCCCGCGCGGGGTGCTGACGGCGGGGTCAGAAGAACCCAATGCGCTGATGGAGATCGGTCAGGGCGCGCATCTGACGCCCAATGTGCGCGCCACCATGCAGGAAGTGTTCGAAGGCTTGCAGGCGCGCAGCCAGAACCATTTGGGCCCCCTGCAATATGATCTTCTGTCACTCAATGATCTGCTGCCAGGCTTCCTGAGCGCCGGATTTTACTACAAGACCTTCATGTGGCCGCGCACCTTCTGGGAAAAGCTTTATGAGCCGGTGATCCGCCGCGCGGCCGGGCTTGGCTCGCTGTCGGGCAAGCCCGATCCGGACCGCTATGAGACCGCCTTTGCGCATTGCGATATTCTGGTCGTGGGTTCTGGCCCGACCGGTCTGATGGCGGCGCTGACGGCGGCGCGCGGCGGGGCGGATGTGATCCTGGCCGAGGAAAGCGCCGAATTTGGCGGGCGGCTCTTGTCGGAGACCGATCTGATCGACGGCCAGCCGGGTGCGGTCTGGGTGGGTGAGATGCTGGCGGAACTGAAGGATACCGGGCGGGTGCGGCTGATGTCGCGCATAACGGTGACCGGGGCCTATGATCAGGGCACCTATGGCGCGCTGGAACGTGTCGGGTGCCATCTGCCCCCTGCCGCCGATCTGCCGCAGGAATGTTTCTGGCGTATCAATGCCCGCCAGACGGTGTTGGCGGCAGGCGCGTTGGAACGCCCGATTGCGTTCCCGATGAATGATCGCCCCGGCATCATGATGGCCAGCGCCATCCGGTCCTATCTCAACCGCTATGGCGTGGCGGCGGGGCGGAAGGTGACGCTTTTTGCCAGCAATGATGACGCCCATCGCACGGCGCTGGACCTGATCGCCAGCGGGGTCGAGATTGCCGGTGTGATCGATCCGCGCGAGGATGCGGTTGCACAGGGAGATTACCCCTTATTTGCAGGGGCCGAGGTGATTTCGACCCGGGGCCGACAGGGCTTGCGCGAGATCACCATCCGCCATCGCGGGGCCGAGCAGAAGATCGAAACCGATTGTCTGGGCCTGTCCGGCGGCTGGAACACGACGCTGCATCTGACCTGTCACATGAATGGCCGCCCGGTCTGGAACGAGGCCATTGCGGGTTTTGTTCCCGCCGCCGATGCCGTGCCCGGACTGACGCCTGCAGGGGCCTGCAATGGCGATTTTTCCACCGCCGCCTGCCTGTCGGCGGGGGTTGATGCGGCCCGCGTTGCACTGACCGCCATGGGGGCCACCGCCCCTGATATGGAGATCCCCGAGGCCAGCGACAGGCCCGGATCTGGCCGCGCCTTGTGGCTGGTCGAGGGCAAGGGCCGGGCCTGGATCGATTTTGCCAATGACGTGACAGCGAAGGATATCAAACAGGCGGCGCAGGAAAACTATGCCTCGGTCGAGCATATGAAGCGCTACACCACGCAAGGCATGGCCCCCGATCAGGGCAAGAGCTCCAATATCGCGGCGCTGGCGGTGCTGGCCGATGCCACCGGGCGCGCGATACCTGCGACCGGAACCACCACCTACAGGCCGCCATTCGTGCCGGTGACATTGGCCGCGATCGGTGCCGGCGGGCGCGGAAAATCCTTTGCACCACAACGCTTTACCACATCGCACCCGGCAGCGGTCGAACGTGGCGCGCCGATGATCGAGGCGGGGTTGTGGTATCGCCCCTCCTATTTCCCGCGCCCCGGTGAAACGACATGGCGGCAGGCCTGCGACCGCGAGGTCACGATGGTGCGTGAGGCGGTGGGCATCTGCGATGTCTCTACCTTGGGCAAGATCGACATTCAGGGGCCGGATGCGGCCGAATTTCTTGATCTGGTCTATAGCAACATGTTTTCCACGCTGAAGCTGGGCCGGGTGCGCTATGGTCTGATGCTGCGCGAGGATGGCCATGTCATGGATGATGGCACCACGGCGCGGCTTGGTGATACGCATTACGTGATGACCACGACCACGGCAGCCGCGGGCGAGGTGATGAAACACCTTGATTTCGTTCAACAATGCCTGCGCCCCGATCTGAATGTCCGGATCATTTCCGTGACCGAACAATGGGCCCAGTTCAGCATTGCCGGGCCGCAGTCGCGGGTGCTTTTGAACAGCCTGCTCGATGACCCGATCGACAATGACAGCTTTGCCTATATGGGCTGCGGGACGGTATCGGTTGCGGGGGTTTCGGCGCGGCTGTTCCGGATCTCGTTTTCCGGCGAACATGGCTATGAGCTGGCGGTGCCGGCGCGCTATGGCGAGGCGCTGTTCCGGCAATTGCTGGCGCTGGCCGAAACCCTTGGCGGCGGGGCTTACGGGATGGAGGCGCTGAATGTCCTGCGGATCGAAAAGGGCTTTGTCACCCATGCCGAGATTGACGGCAGGGTGGGGGCGTTCGATATCGGGATGGAGCGGATGATTTCGGCCAGGAAGATGTGTATCGGCAAGCCTGCGGCGCTGCGTGAGGTGATGAAAGACAAGCAAAGACAACAGCTTGTCGGGTTGAAGCCGGTGGGCGCGGTAAAACAGTTGACCGCCGGGGCGCATCTGTTTGACCCCGGCGCTGAGGCGATTTTTGCCAATGATCAGGGCTATGTCACCTCGGTCGGGTTCTCGCCCGGCTTGGGCCATTTCATCGGGCTTGGCTTTCTCAAAGACGGCCCGTCGCGGATGGGCGAGGTGGTGAATATGGTCGATCATCTGCGCGGCATCGAGGCGCGGGTGGAGATCTGTTCGCCGGTCTTCATTGATCCGGAAGGGGAGAAGCTGCGTGGGTGATCTGATTGCGAAAACGCCCCTCGCGGGGCTGGTGCCGCAGGCCATTGGCGGCGTGACACTGACCGAGATTTCGCCCGGCCCGATCACTTCGATCATGCCCTATGACGGCCAGCAAAGGGCGGCGTCGGAGATGTTGAAATCCTTGTGTGGCATGGGGTTACCCAAAGTTGGGCGCAGTGCGGGCCGCGACGGCGCGCGGGCGATCTGGACCGGGGCCGGGCAGGCCATGGTGCTGGGGGTGGCGGTCGATGTCGGGCTGGCGCGCCATGCCGCGTTGAGCGACCAAAGCGATGCCTGGGGCGTGTTGCGGCTGGAGGGGGCGGCGGCGGCGGATGTGCTGGCGCGGCTGACCCCGCTGGACCTGAACCCCGGGATCTTCAAGCGCGGCCATGTGGCGCGCAGCCTGCTTGGCCATATGAGCGCGGTGATCACCCGGGTGGGCGCGGAGGCGTTTGATATCATGGTGTTTCGCTCGATGGCGAAAACGGCGGTTGATGAGTTGGAAGAGGCGATGAAAAGCGTCGCTGCGCGGGCCGCATTGGACGGGTAGGGCGAAAAAAGTGACGCATATGTCACTTGTTTTTGACGCATATGTCACTTTTTCGGGGTCGGGGCGGCGGTTAGCGCGGTTTTACTTGAACAGCCTGTCGCCCATCTGGTCGATCAATTGCTTTGCCTTGGCAATGGCGGCCGTGGCGGCCTGATCGGGATCGGGGAAGGTATCGGCGCGGATCATGTGATGGGTTTTCACCTCGCCGTTGATGTCTTTCTCGATCCGGGCTGCCAGGCGGTATTGGCCGCCTTCGCGGGCCGGTTCGGGGGTGATCCGGAATCCGTCATGGGTTTCGGGCTGCATTTCTTTTGCGGTGCCGGAAGTTCCGAACAGTTTCGAGAGAAGGGACATGGTTTGGCAGGCTCCTTGTGGCTTGTCCGAATGGTGGCACAAACCGGGGCGGGATGCACGGCAGGATGGGTGAGTTCACCTGGAGACCCGGTTTTGATGGCGTGCCAAGCACGGGAATAGCGGCGCGCCAGCGCCCCCGTGCCAGCGACGGCCCGTTCCGGCGGGCTGTCGCTTTGGTGAGGTGGGCGCGCCAGTTTGGGGTTGGAGGGACCTGGCGGGATAAAATGCGGGACACTGGCGTTGCGGCGACATCCCACGGGCCGTCGCTGGCACGCAATTGGCTGCGACGTCTCACTGATCCAGGAACGACCTCAGCTTCCGCGACCGGCTGGGATGTTTCAGCTTGCGCAATGCCTTGGCCTCGATCTGGCGGATCCGTTCGCGGGTGACGGAGAACTGCTGGCCGACTTCTTCCAGCGTGTGGTCGGTGTTCATGCCGATGCCGAAGCGCATCCGCAGCACGCGTTCTTCGCGCGGGGTGAGCGAGGCCAGCACGCGGGTCGTGGTTTCCTTCAGGTTTTCCTGAATGGCCGATTCCAGCGGCAGCACGGCGTTCTTGTCCTCGATGAAATCGCCAAGCTGGCTGTCTTCCTCATCGCCAATGGGCGTTTCCAGCGAAATCGGTTCCTTGGCGATCTTCATCACCTTGCGGACCTTTTCCAGCGGCATCTGCAGCTTTTCGGCCAGTTCCTCGGGTGTCGGTTCGCGCCCGATTTCATGCAGCATCTGGCGCCCGGTGCGGACCAGTTTGTTGATGGTCTCGATCATGTGGACCGGGATGCGGATGGTGCGGGCCTGATCGGCGATGGAGCGCGTGATCGCCTGCCGGATCCACCAGGTGGCGTAGGTGGAGAATTTATAGCCGCGGCGGTATTCGAATTTATCGACCGCCTTCATCAGCCCGATATTGCCTTCCTGGATGAGATCGAGGAATTGCAACCCGCGATTGGTGTATTTCTTGGCAATCGAGATCACCAGGCGCAGATTGGCCTCGACCATTTCCTTCTTGGCCTGGCGGGCTTCCTTTTCGCCTTTTTGCACCTGTTGCACGATGCGGCGAAACTCGGAGATATCGAGACCGACATATTGGCCGACCTGGGCCATGTCGCCGCGCAGGGCCTCGACCTTGTCCAGTGAGCGGTCCATCAGCGCGGTCCAGGCGCGGCCCGGTTTTTCGCGCATCTGGTCGATCCAGGTCGGGTCCAGTTCGTGGCCGCGATAGGCCTCGATGAATTCGCGCCGGTTGATGCGGGCCTGATCGGCCAGTTTCACCATGCCGCTGTCGATCGACATGACGCGGCGGTTGATGCCGTAAAGCTGGTCGATCAGCGCCTCGATCCGGTTATTGTGCAGGTGCAGTTCGTTGACCAGTTCGACGATTTCGGTGCGCAGTTTCTGGTAGGATTTTTCCTCGCCCTTGGAGAAGCTGGAATCCTCGTTCAGGGTGGCCGAGATCCTGAGATCCTGCATTTCGCTGAGTTTGGCGTAATCGCTGGCAATCAGGTCGAGCGTTTCCAGAACCCGCGGTTTCAGCGCCGCCTCCATCGCGGCCAGGCTCATATTGGCCTGTTCATCTTCATCGTCATCATCATCGACGGCAATCGGATTGCCGTCAGCGTCCAGTTCCTGGGGCTTTTCGGCTGCCGGGGCTGCGGGGGCGCCGGGCACCACGGGGGCACCGGGAACAACCGGGACCACGGGGGTGGCGACGACGCCGTCTTCCTCCATCGTGCTGCCGAAAGTGGCATCGAGGTCGATCACGTCGCGCAACAAGATGTCTTCGCTCAGCAATTCGTCGCGCCAGATGGTGATGGCCTGAAATGTCAGCGGGCTTTCGCACAGGCCCGCGATCATCGTGTTGCGACCGGCCTCGATGCGTTTGGCGATGGCGATCTCGCCCTCGCGGCTGAGCAGTTCGACGCTGCCCATTTCGCGCAGATACATCCGGACCGGATCATCGGTGCGGTCAAGTTTTTCGGTTTCGCTGGCGGAGACGGCCACTTCGCGCGAGCCTGAGGCATTGACCAGATCGGTGCCGCTCTTTTCGGCGTCATCCTCGGCTTCTTCGTCTTCGATGATGTTGATGCCCATCTCGGACAGCATCGACATCACATCCTCGATCTGTTCCGAGCTGACCTGTTCGGGCGGCAGGACGGTGTTGAGCTGATCATAGGTGATGTAGCCTTTGACCCGGGCCTCGGCGATCATCTTTTTGACGGCGGTCTGGCTCATGTCGAGGCCGGTATCGGCCTCATCGCCGTCGGGTTTGCGATCGTCAGTGTCTTTGGCCATTCGGTATCCCCTTCGCGGCGAGGTGATTCGGTCCCCGCGTTAAACACATGTCTTAGCGCGAATCAGTGATTCGCACACCCGGGTCAGCGGGTCTTCTTCACCCATGCCTGGCCATCAATCAAGTCACGAAGATGCCGTGACAGGGCGCTTTCATCCTCGCTGCCGATGGATCCGTCGCCGGTTTTTGGCGCATCGGCCTGTTGGCGGGCGTGCAGCGCGTGGTTCAGGCGCCAGTTCAGGCGGGCTTCATCGGTGTGGTCGAGATCTTCCAGTGCCTCGGACATTTCGTTCTGAATGCCGCGCCGGGCGGTCAGCTTGGCAAATTCCTCGGCCAGGCATTGCGTTGCCTTGTCAATATCACCGGGCGTGCGGATGCAGGGTGCGATCCGGACATGGCCAAGCTTGAGCAGGGTTTCAAGGGTTTGGGACAAATTTGATCGGGTGAGCGCGTCCCGCAGGCTGTCAGGGTCACGTTCGGTCGTGGCCATCAGGAACCGCGCCAGCCTGGCGTGATCGGGGTTTTCGATGGCCAAATGATCAAGCTGCGCCTCGAAGCGGTCAATCAGCGCCGGCGTCAGGCAAAGCGTGGCCAGGATCAGCGCGTGGCGCATATCGGTATCTGACATTGCGCCGGCCGCCATTGCCGAGGCGCGGGTTTCGGCCATCGGCGTGGCGGGGGCATCGCGGCCCCCCCGGCGCGCCGTCCAGCCGCGCCCGCCACCTGATGCGCGCGGGGACCGAAACAGTTGAAACCGCAGATCTTTCAGCGCCTGGCCGTAATGATGCTTCAGCGACGGGTCCTTGATCTGACTGACGGCATTGCGCAGCACCTTGTCCAGCGACGCGCGGCGTTCGGGGCTGTCGAACACGCGGCCTTCGGTTTCGCGCCGCCACAGCAGGTTGACCATCGGTTCGGCCCGGTCCAGCAGATCCTGCATCGCCTGGGCCCCGCGCGCCCGGATCAGATCATCGGGATCCTGGCCCTGGGGCATCAGGCAAAAGCGCAGCGATTTGCCCGCCTCAAGCAGCGGCAAGGCCAGATCGATCAGCCGCATCGCCGCCTGCAGCCCGGCCTTGTCGCCATCCAGCGCCAGCACCGGTTCATCCGAGATCCGCCAGAGCAATTGCAACTGGGTCTCGGTGATGGCGGTGCCAAGCGGGGCCACCGCGCCGTCGAACCCGGCCTGAGTGAGCGCGATCACATCCATGTAGCCTTCGGCCACGATCAAGGTGCTGCCGCGGCCGACCGCTGCGCGCGCGGGGCCGTGATTGTAAAGCGCGCGGCCCTTGTCGAACAGCGCCGTTTCGCGGGAATTGAGGTATTTCGCGCGCGCGTTCGGGTCCATGGCGCGGCCGCCAAATCCGATGCAGCGCCCGCGCGCGTCGCGGATCGGGAACATGATCCGGTCGCGGAAGGCATCATAGGGCGCGCCGCCATCATCGGGCTGGCTGGCGATGCCGGCGGCAATCACCAGATCGGGGGCAAAGCCCTTGGCCGTCAGGGCCTGAAACGCGCCTTGCCTTGCATTGGGGGCAAAACCGATATCGAACCGGTCCTGCGCGCCCTGATCGAGCCGCCGCCGATCCAGATAATCGCGCGCCGCCGCCCCCGCCGCGGACCTGAGCTGCAGGCGATACCAGGCCAATGCGGCCTCGGTCACTTCGGCGATCTGGGCCCGCCGGTCGGATTTTTGCTGTGCCTGGGGATCGCGGGCGGGCATGGTCATGCCGGCTTCGCGGGCCAGGATCTCGATCGCTTCCATGAAGCCGACATTTTCGGTGGCCTGCACAAAGCTGATCGCGTCGCCTTTTTCATGGCAGCCGAAGCAATAGTAGAATCCCTTGCGGTCATCGACATGGAACGAGGGCGATTTTTCCTGGTGAAACGGGCAGGGGGCCCACATGTCGCCCTTGGCCTGATTGGATTTTCGGCTGTCCCAGATGAGTTTGCGGCCCACCACCTGCGCCAGCGAGGTGCGGGAGCGAAGCTCATCGAGAAAACCGGGGGACAGATTCATGGCGGCAGTATCCGGCGCGCGCGGGGCGAAGTCCAGTGGCGGGATCTGGCGGCGGGAACGGGCGGCGGGATCTGGCGGTTGTGCAGGCAGCAGAAGATTTGCCCAGATATCGCCTCAAATTGGTCGGTAATTGGCCGGACCCTGCTGTCACTTTGTGACGTCAAGACCAAGTGAATTTTGCAATGAATACCTGGGATAGATGTAATGTTGAAACGCTTTTTTGGAAATGACGACGGTGCCGTCACCGTCGATTGGGTCGTGCTGACCGCCTTTTTATGTGGCCTGGCGATTGCCGTGGTCTCGATCATCAGCACTGGCGCGCGGGAACCGACCAATTCCCTGAACTCGATGCTGGCATCGGATATCGTTGACGATAACGACAGTTTCGATTGACGGTTTCAACTGGCGGGCTGCTGCCGCCGGATCACCCCGCGATGACTTGGCCGACCATTTCCCGTGACGGCCCCGATGACATGTCCCCCGACCAGGGCGGCGCTTTTTATCTGGCGCTTGTCGGTGCCCGTATCGGCGCATCAGGGTTGCTGATATTTCAGCCGGGATGACGCCACTGGCAATTGCAGTTCCAGCCGGGGCCGGATAGGGATAGGAGCCAAGGTCGAGGGACGAAACATGATCAAGGCAAACAAGGTCCGAAACGCATTTCGCAAAATGCGCTATGGCGTCCTGAGTTCCATTTTTGGCAAGGAGTCCGAAAGGGCACAGCCCTCGAAGGAATCCATTCAGGATTATTGGCGCAGCCCGCCAAGCAAGAACAACCAACCCGACGCCTATGTGGATTACGCATCTGAGAGTGCCTCGGTCTACCAGCTGGTGCAGGATCTTGGCGTTGCCACCGGCCCGGTATTGGAGATCGGGCCCAATGTCGGACGGTCGTTGCAGACCTTTTTTGAGAGAGGCTGGACCGATCTTTCCGGGATCGAGATCAATCCCGAGGCGGTGGCAAAGATGGGCGTGCTGTTTCCCGAGATGGCGGCGCGGGCGACTATCCTCAACATGCCGGTTGAAGAGGGCATCGTGACCCTGCCGGAGCACCATTTCGAGCTGGTATTTTCCAAGGCCGTGCTGCTGCATATCCACCCCGACAGCGATTGGGTGTTCGAGCGGATGGCCCGCGTGACCAAGGGCACCCTGATCGTGATCGAGAATGAGGATCAGAAAAGCTATAAGCTTTTCCCGCGTCAGTATCGTCCGATCTTCGAGAGCCATGGCATGGTTCAGATCGACGAGCGCCGCCTGCCCGATATTCCCGCCAGCTATATCGCCCGCAGTTTCCGCCACGCGCCGCCGGATTGATGGGCATATGCCCCCCGCATATAGCGGTTGAAATTGCCCACTACCCAATCCCTCGCGGCTGACCTATAGTGCCTGTGGATAACCGGGGCGACAGACCCCAGAGGCGGAGCAGTTGAGACGAGGGGGGAACGGCCCATGCGGTGCCCGTTTTGCGGAAATGTAGATACCCAGGTGAAAGACAGCCGCCCGGCGGAAGATCACGTTGCCATTCGCAGGCGACGGTTCTGCCCGGCCTGCGGCGGTCGCTTTACCACCTACGAGCGCGTGCAATTGCGCGATCTTGTCGTCATCAAGACCAATGGCAAGCGCGAGGAGTTCGACCGCGACAAGCTGGAGCGTTCGATCCGCATCTCGATGCAGAAACGCCCGATCGAGCCGGAACGTATCGACCAGATGATTTCCGGCATCGTGCGACGGCTGGAAAGCATGGGCGAAACCGATATCCCATCAGCCACGATCGGCGAGATTGTCATGGAATCGCTGGCCCGGATCGATACGGTGGCCTATGTCCGTTTTGCCTCTGTCTACAAAAATTTCCAGGCCGCCGATGATTTCGAGGATTTCGTGTCCGAACTGCGCCCGCCCGGCACGCCCGGAAGCTGACCCATGAGCGGCGATGATGCCCGCTGGATGCGGCTGGCGCTGAGCCTGGGGGCGCGCGGTCCGGGTCAGGTTTGGCCCAACCCGGCCGTGGGCTGTGTGATCGTCAAGGGATCCCGGGTTCTGGGCCGCGGCTGGACCGCGCCGGGCGGGCGTCCGCATGCCGAGACCCAGGCGCTGGCGCAGGCCGGTGATGGCGCGCGCGGGGCCACCGTCTATGTCACGCTGGAGCCTTGCGCCCATTTCGGCCGGACCCCGCCCTGTGTCGAGGCGCTGATCCGGGCCTCGGTGGCGCGCGTGGTGGTGGCCATGCGCGACCCCGATCCGCGCACCGATGGCGGCGGAATCAAACGGCTGCGCGATGCTGGTATTTCGGTAAACCTGGGTGTTGAAGAAGGTGCCGCGCGCCGCGCCCATGCCGGGTTTATCAGTCGTATCACCAAGGGCCGCCCGGCGCTGACCCTGAAACTGGCCGCCTCGTTTGACGGGCGCATTGCGACGGCCACCGGTGAAAGCCAGTGGATTACCGGGGCGCAGGCGCGCCGGGCGGTGCATGGGCTGCGCGCGCGCCATGACGCGGTGATGATTGGTGCCGGCACCGCGCGCGCCGATGATCCGTCGCTGACGGTCAGGGGGCTCGGCAGGGTGGCTCAGCCGCTGCGCATTGTGATCTCGCGCAATCTGGATCTGCCGCTGGAGGGGCAATTGGCCCGAACCGCGCGCGATATGCCGGTCTGGCTGCTTTGCGCGCCGGATGCGCCCGCCGATCGGCAAGAGGCGTGGCAGGCCAGGGGGGCAAAGCTGCTGACGGTTGCGATCGGCGCGGATGGCAGGGTCGAGATTGACGCGGCGCTTCAGGCGCTGGGGGGCCAAGGCCTGACGCGGGTCTTCTGCGAAGGCGGCGGCGCGCTGGCGGCGTCGCTCTTGGCGGGTGATCTGGTCGATGATCTGGTGGGCTTTACCGCCGGGCTTGCGATTGGCGCGGAAGGCCTGCCCGCCATCGGGGCCCTGGGGCTGGCGCATCTGTCCGCGGCCCCGCGCTTCACCTTGCGCGCGACACGGGCCATGGGGCCGGACATCCTGCATGAATGGACCCGGACCGCCTGAAACCGGGCCGAACCCTTGCCGGCTTCTTTGCGCCTCAAATATCCAGATCCCGATCCGGCGGGCAGATCCCACCCGCTGCCATGGCCGCGCGTCGCTTTCGCCCATCGGGTGGCAACGCGGGCTGAGAAGGGCTCCGGAGGGGCCTGCCGAAGCACGCCCCCCCGCCTCAACGCCACAGATACGCATATCCGGCGAACCAGCCTTGCAGCTTTGCCAGCGCCCTGAGCCGGATGGCCGGGCGCGGGATCGTATCATCGGCCAGCCGGTCGACGGCAATTTCCACCGGGCAGGCGGTGCCGGTGACGGGGTCGAAATAGCGCGGATAGGAAATCAGAACGGCATGGGTGAGGGCCGCCAGCGAGGGCCGTGCGTTGCGGCGCGCGGGCACCGGGCCGAGATCCCGCGTCAGACCCCATCCGGCATAGAAGGGCGCGCCAAGACAGGTGACGGGCACGCCGCGCAGCAGCGCCTCGAACCCCAGCAGCGAGGTTATCGTGACGACATGGGCTGCGCGTGAAATCAGTGCCACGGGATCGGTATTTTCCGCCACCAGATCGGCCAGAGCGTCCAGTTCCGTCGCCGCGATCCGCCCCTCGCGCAGGCCGGCCTCGACATCGGGATGGGGCTTGTAGATCACAAAGGCCTGCGGGTGCAGCGCGCGGGCGCGTCGCAACAGGTCAAGATTGGTCCGGATATCGCCGGCACCAAGCCGGATCGAGGCGTCATCCTCGACCTGGCCGGGCACCAGCACCACATCGCGGCCCCGGGGCAGGTCCAGCGCCGGTGCCGCCCCGACATTATATTTGCTGAGCCCGGTTCGGATCAGCGCCTCCATCAGGGCCTCGGCCCGGCGCAGGCGGGCGGCGGGCAGGGTGGCGGCGCCCGCGATCAGGGCTTCCAGCCGGCTGGGTCGGGTCGGGTCGTAATAGATGCCGAGATCATCCGACACCAGGCTGAGCGGCGGCACCAGATCGGCCCCCAACCCGCGCGAGCGCAGAAAACCGTCCTCGATCCGGGTCAGCGGCGTGCCTTCGCAAGCCGCGCGGATGGCGGCGGTTTCCTGGCCTGCCCAGACCATGATGGGCCGCCGCAACGCCATTGCGGCCTGCGGTGTTCTGGCAAAGCGCAAGGTCGCGCCGGACGCGCCGAACAGCTTTTGCAAGGGCGCGCGTTTCCAGGCCCGCATGCCCAGGGCGACATGGCCAAAGCGATCCTCGCGCCAGGCCCGGGCGCGGGCCTCCAGCGCGCCCAAGACATCCTCGAACCGGCCGAGGCGGTCGTGATAGGGGTCAAACCAGACCGGGTATTCCAGCATCACCGCGGCGAAAAGCTGTGCCCGGGTCAGCACCCGTATGCGCCGGGCGACCGGATTGCGGTCGTCGGTCAGGCCCCAGCCGGCATAGAAGGGCTGGCCGAAGATGCGCGGCCTGTGGCCCGCGAATATGGCCTCGAACCCCAGTTGCGAGGTGACCGCATAGACCGCCACCGCACCTTCCATCAGCCGCCAGGGCGAGATCGGATCGGTGCAAAGCGTGATCCCGGCGCTGCAATCCTCGGCACCGAAATGGCCCGGCCGGTGGCCGGCGCGGGTTTCGGGGTGGGTCTTGATCACGATCCGGCAGCCGGGGTTTTCCAGCCTTGCATGGACCAGCATATCGCGGAAAGTGGATGCCCGGGCCCCGCCAAGCCGGATCGAGGCGTCGCCCTGTGTCTGGTCGATCACCAGAACATAGCCCGGCGCGGGCGGCGCAATCATGGGATCGACGGCGGCGTATTTGGTCAGGTGGTTTTCGACCATCCGGGCAATGGCGTCGCGGGCCCGGTCCAGCAGCGCGGTATCATCCAGCGGATGCGTCGCCAGCATATGTTCCAGATCGCTGGGCTGGCGGCTGTCGAACCAGGCCCCGCGCCGGTCAATGGTCAGGCCGAGCGGCGGCTCGCCATCGCGGCCCGGATGCAGGGAGCGCAGAAAGGCATCCTCGACCCGCACGATATGCCCGCCGGTGGCTTTGGCCGCGGCCTCGCCGCGCGCGGCATAGCGGCTGTGGCCCCAGACCAGAATATCATCGCCCGGCCCCGGTTTGCCAAGCCGAAGGTCAAACCCGGCCAGCCGCAGGATGCGGCGCACCCGGGTATTGGTCAGAAATCCACCGTTGAAATAGAACGCCCGCCGGGGGTGATCCCCGGCGGGCGTGTTCGGGCTGGAGCCCTGCATCAGAGCAGCCCTAGCCGCCGGAGGCCAGGCTGCTGATCGAGCCTGCGGTGCCAAGCGTGCCGGTCAGCGCGCCGATAACCTGGTTCCACTGGGCAAACGGGGCCAGCGTCACATAGAGCGTATCCTCATCCCGGATCACGAAATCGCGGGCCTCGAACATGCCGGTTGGCGCGGTCAGATCCAGCACATAGATGAAGCGCTGCGTGCCGGTGATATCGTTGCGGCCAAGCACGGCGCGGGCAATCGATTCGGGTTCATTCCGCAGGATGAAGACACCGGTGGGATCGGCCAGGCTGGGGTTCAGGCCGCCGACGGTGGCAATCGCCTCGATGGCCGAAATCGTCTGGGTGTCAAACGGCACCCGGGTCTGGACATTGGTGGCACCGAGCGCGGTAAAGGTGCGCTGATCTTCCTCGACCAGGATCCGGTCGCCGGCGCGCAGGGCGATATCAAGTTCCGGGTTGGAATAGAGATCCTCGAACCAGATGGTGCCGGAATGATCGCCGCGCACGACGGTGATCTGGGCAATCTCGGCCTCGATGGCGACACCGCCGGCGCGTGCCAGCATCGCCGACAGGGTGCGTGTGGGCCGCTCAATGGCAAAGACACCCTGGCTGCCAACCGCACCGACGACCGAGACCGTTGCGCCATCGCCCGCCACACGGCGCACGATGATCTGCGGATCAGGGGTCTGTTCATCGAGATTGCGGGTGATGATCTGGCGCAGGGCATCGGGCGTGTTGCCGGCCGCCCGGACCCGGCCCGCATAGGGGATGAAAATGAAGCCCGAGCCGTCGACCTGGACCTCATCGAGCACGGTGCTGGGGGTGCCGGTCGCGCCAAGCAGCGGGTCGGTCACGTTTTCCCAGATGGCAAGCGACAGCGTGTCGCCGGGTCGGATCACATCCGAGCCAAGTGTGCCTGCATTGATGAACTCTTCGGAAAAGCCAAGTGATTCGACCACGGATGTGGCGCGCAGCACGCGGTCATTGACGGCGACGACAAAGGCGTCGCCCTGGCGCTGCACCGAGCCCTGGAAAAGTTCATTACGGTTGGGGCCGGATCGCGGTAGCAGGCCACATTGGGCCACCAGCGACACAACCACCAAAAGAGCGACGAACCGCGCCCTTCGGGAAGTCAGCGATTTCACGGAATTCCGCTCCTTATTGCCTGTACTGCCTCGTTTATTTTTTTGCGACTTTAGCGAATAAATCCCGCCAAGGCCAGATTTTGTTATTTCACCACCCGCAGGTGTTGCCTTGGTGCCGGTCGGCCGGCATTCAGCGCCTCATAGGGGTCCTCGGGCGAGAGCATCATATCGACCACCTGGCGCAGCAATTGCCGCCGCCCGCGCGCCGAATAGAAGCTGCCGGTGATCTGCGAGGTCTCCAGCAGGTAATGGCGATAATCGCGATAGGCGCGACTGTCGGGGCGGTTCGGGGTCTGGAAGAAATCATCGAGGGCCTGGGTCGAGACAAATTCCGGTTTCAGATAGACCGCCGTGCCAAAGGCCTTGAGCGGCAGCCCGCGCCAGAGCGCCTGTTGGGCGGCGGTGGAATTGACGGTGACGGCGCTGCGGGCATCGTCGAGCAGCCGGGCCAGTTTGCCGCCGCGCACGTAATGGACGCGATCTGCCACGCCCCTTTCGCGGGCGATCCGGGCAATCACCCGGCGCAGTGGCACGCGGCCATCCTCCAGCGGGTGCGATTTCAACACCAGATGATGATGCTGCGGCGCACCGGCGGCAAAGCCTTCGATCAGCATCACCAGGAAATCGGTCATGGTTGCGAACGGCCCGTGTTGCTGGAACGAGGCGTCATGTTCAAGCTGCAACAGCGCCAGATGATAGGGAAAGCCGCCGGTCTTGATCCGCCATGTCGCGACCATGCGTAGGATCGAGTGGATCGGCATCAGCGCCATGCGGCGCAGATAGAGGCGAAATTCACGCGCGACGGTGATGTTTCGATGTGGCCGGAAATTGCGGTAGGTGAGGTTCAGGAACATCACGAACCAATGGTAGAGCGCGCCGTAAAAGATGTGCTGGCGCATGTCGCCCCAGCGCGCCGGCGCATCGGGCAGATCCAGGTCCAGCCCCTTCAGCGCGCGGCGCATCTGCGCCACGGATGTTGTCATCAGCCGCGAATGGCCATTGGCCCCGCCGCGTTCATAGGTCACCCAATAGGGGCGCAGGTAGCCTTCCTCGAACACATGCACGGCCAGGCCCAGATCGCGCGCTATGGCCACGGCATGGGCATGGATCGGCCTGGTATCGCCATAGAGCACCACATCGGTGGTTTTTTTCTCGACCAGGAGATCGGCGAACCGGGCCGGCCAGTTCTCGACCGTGCCGCGATAGGCGATATAGCTGGGCCGGTGATACCAGAAGGCGCTGTCGCCCTGGTTGAACCCGACGCGCCAGACATCGGCCCCCGCCGCGCGCAACATCTTGCCCAATTGGTGGAAGAAAGGCCCATGCGGGCCCTGTAAAAACAGGAAGGAACGGTTTTCTGCGGCCGTGATTGGCACAGGAGGCCTCGTGATCATGAATGCTGTGGTAGCGGGTCGCGTCCGTTTTTGCACGGCCCAATGGCACCATGAGGGCCGGTTTTGGCCCGGAATGTGGCATCGTGCGGGGCTTGTCTGGGCAAAGCCGGGCGGCCAGCGTCAGGACCCCTTAATCCTGCATCACTGGTTTGACAGATTTTTTCTCTGACAAGGCGCGGGGCGCATGTAAATCTGGTTGATTTTCAAAGCCCCGCAACGCGGTCAGGGGGAAAATCCGTCAAATCCGAAAGGACGCTGATTTGCCATCATCTCAGCGTTTCGGCGCGCTTGAAAATGGAGCCACCATTGACGGCGCGATCCAAACCACTGATATTTCGGCAAGTAAGGAGGATAAGAAATTGATCCGGGGGATCAATTTCCCGACGAACGCGCCAGTGACGCAGGATTAATGGGTCCTGACGCTAAGTCATGTCAGGCAAGCAAGAGGGCCCGCAATGTTTACTGGCATCATCACCGATATCGGCCGCGTCACCCGGCTGGAGGCGCGTGGCGATCTGCGCGCCCGCATCGCCACCGGCTATGACACGGCCAGCATCGAGATCGGGGCCTCGATCGCCTGTGACGGGGTCTGCCTGACTGCGGTGGCGCTTGGGCCGGACTGGTTCGATGTCGATATTTCGGCCGAGACCGTGTCGAAAACCAATATCGGGCAGGATGGCTGGACCGCCGGCAAACGCATCAATCTGGAACGTGCCTTGCGGGTGGGGGATGAATTGGGCGGCCATATCGTGTCGGGCCATGTCGATGGTGTGGCCGAGGTGGTGGCAATGGCGCAGGAAGGCGACAGCACGCGGGTCACGTTGGCGGCCCCCGACGCGCTGGCCCGGTTCATCGCGCCCAAAGGCTCGGTTGCGTTGAGCGGCACCTCGCTGACGGTGAACGATGTCGATGGCTGCCGGTTTGGCGTGAACCTCATTCCGCATACCCGGCAGGTGACGACCTGGGGCGATGTGAAACAAGGCGACCGGATCAATCTGGAGATTGACACGCTGGCCCGCTATGTGGCGCGGTTGCAGGATTGGGCCGGTTGATGCGCTGACAAAACGGGCAGTTCGGGATCGGGGGGTGTTTTCAGACCGCCCGCACTGGTCTGGCGCGGCGCGGGCCCATAGCCTGAGCTGTATGAGCTCCATCGGACATAATAGCGGCCCCAGCCTGGAACCGGGCTTTGGCTTTCGCAAACATGCCTGGGGCAAGGCGCGAAAATCGCTGCTGAAAACCCTGCCGATTGAAATATTGCGGGTCCGGGTGGCGCGGGCGAAACGGCTTGGCATTGATTATACCGCCTATGCCTCGATCCGGGCCGCCAGCGGTCATGATGTGGTGGCCTTCCTGTTCTCGGGCAATGCGTTGGATCTGGGCCGGAGCCGCATCACGATGCCCGCCAGCAGGGCAGACCGGTTGCGCGTGCTCGGCTCTGCCGCCACCCGTGTCGCGGCCATTCACCTGCCCACCGATCCCGCCGCCGTGCTGGCGCAAAACCCGGATCTGCTGGAGGCCGCAACCCGCGCCCCCGGTTTCACCGAAAGCTGGCCGGCGATGCGCGACCGCATTCGCGCCAGCCTGCAGGCCCAGGGATTGCCGCCCGATGGCACCGTGTTGATCCCGGCCACCGCCGTGGAACGCGAATGGTGCGCCGCCGGAAAGCTGGCGGGCATCATTCCGGCAGACAAATTCTTTTCTCTTTCATCTTGGTAAAAATACCTCGGGGGGTTTGGGGGGCTGGCCCCCCAACCGGTCGGATTGCGCAGCAATTCGAAACCCCGTCCGTCTCAACCCCAGATATCGCCAAGCGTGAAGCCCTCGGGAAAAGGATCGCCGGGATCGAGCAAGTGCTGCGAAATGCCGTAAATCCACGCCTGCCCCGAAAGCGTCGGGACAATCGCGGGGTAATCGCCAACTGTCGTCACCTCCTCAATCCGACCGGTGAAGGTGGTCCCCAATGGCCCCTCATTGACGTAATCCTGCCCCGGATCCAGCAGGCCGCGTGCATGCAGGCAGGCCAGTTTGGCGCAGGTGCCGGTGCCGCAGGGGGACCGGTCCAGCGCGCCCGAGGCTGCCCCGGGGCGCGTATGAGGCCCCGCGTTTGACACCGTGACAGCGCTGCGCCCATGCGCTCCGGGCCCGGTGGGCGGGGCGGTCAATTGCGCAATCGTGGGGCCGGTTATCGCGGCGTTCTCGGGGTGGGTCACGGGCAGTTGTTCCGCGGCGGCGCGGCGCAGCGCCTCGGACATGCGCACCGTGTCAGCCCCGGTCTCGGGGCTCAGATCCAAGCCGAACTGCGCCGCCTCGGCGATCACGAAAAACATGCCGCCCCAGGCGATATCGACGCGCGCCTTGCCAAAGCCCGGCACCGCTATCTCGGCATCCAGATGCAGCGCAAAGGCGGGCAGGTTTCGGAAGGTCACGCGCGTGACCTTGCCGCGCGCGCAATCGGCGCGCACCCGGATCAGCCCGGCAGGGGCCTCCAGTGTCAGCTCGGTCACAGGTTCCACCATCGCCAGGATGCCGGTTTCCAGCAGCACCGTGACGACGCAGATGGTGTTTGACCCCGACATTGGCGGGTATTCCGATTGTTCCATGATCACAAAGCCGGCATCGGCGCGCGGATCGCAGGGCTCCACCAGCGCATTGCAGCACAGCACCGGGTTGCCGCGCGGCTCGCGCAGCATCAGCTTGCGGATATGATCGCCCTCAGCCTCCAGCCACTGCATTTTCTCGAAGACCGATGCGCCCGGGATCGGCGGCAGACCGCCGGTAATGACGCGACCCGGCTCGCCCTCGGCATGGGCCTCGACCGCCGTGATCATTCGGGACATGCGCATGGGCGGGTTCCTTTCGGGATCCGGTGAAACACAGGCTAGGGCTGGGGGCTGCGTCCTGTCCAGACCGGTTTTCGCCGGGAAGGGCTCTGGCGCCTTGCGATGGGCTGCGCTATTGCCGGTGCCAGCAAACCGGAGACCCCCGCGCATGAGTTTTGAAACCCCCGGACCCGTCGAAACCGATTTTTCCGGTGCCATCGCGCCGATCGAAGAGATCATCGAGACCGCGCGCCAGGGACAGATGTTCATACTGGTCGATCACGAGGATCGCGAGAATGAGGGCGATCTGGTGATCCCGGCGGGCTTTGCCAGTGCCGATGCGATCAATTTCATGGCCACGCATGGCCGTGGTCTGATCTGCCTGACCCTGCCTGCCGAACGGGTCGAGGAATTGGGCCTGCCGATGATGGCGATGCATAATTCATCGCGCCATGAAACCGCCTTTACGGTGTCGATCGAGGCGCGCGAAGGTGTCACCACCGGCATTTCGGCCGCCGACCGGGCGCTGACGGTGGCGACCGCGATCAACCCGCAGGCGGGGGCGGCCGATATTGCCACGCCGGGGCATGTATTTCCGTTGCGCGCCCGGCGCGGCGGCGTGCTGGTGCGCGCCGGTCATACCGAGGCCGGTTGCGATGTGGCGCGGCTGGCCGGGCATTACCCGGCCTCGGTGATCTGCGAGATCATGCGCGAGGACGGCTCCATGGCGCGGCTGCCCGATCTGGTCGGCTATGCCAAAACGCATGGGCTGAAGATCGGCACCATTTCGGATCTGATCGCCTATCGCTCGCGCAATGACAATCTGGTGGTCGAGACCGCCCGCGAAACCGTCACTTCCGAATTTGGCGGCATTTGGGACATGCGGATCTTCACCGATCAGACCCATGGCGTGGAACATGTGGTGATGATCAAGGGCGACATCACCACGCCCGAGCCGGTTCTGGTGCGCACCCATGCGCTGCATGAGGCCTCGGACCTGTTGGGGCTTGGCCCCAAACCGGCGCATGAATTGCAGGCCGCGATGGAAAAGGTCGCCGCTGAGGGGCGCGGGGCGGTCTGTCTGTTTCGCCAGCCGCGCCACAGCCTCTATGCCCATGATGACGAGGGCCCGCGGACCATCAAACATACCGGCCTGGGGGCGCAGATATTGTCGAAACTGGGGGTGGAAAAGTTGATCCTGCTGACCGATTCTCCGCAAACCAGATATCTGGGGCTGGATGCCTTTGGCCTCTCCATCGTCGGCACCCGCCCGATCATGAAGGAAAGCTGAGCCATGGCCGGATCTGAAACCCACCACATGCTGGCGCTGCCCGAATTTGACAGGCCGGTGAAGCTGCTGATTGTCGTGGCACCCTATTACCACGATATCGCCGATCATCTGCTGGCCGGTGCGGTGGCCACGCTACGCCAGGCCGGGGCCACTTATGAGATCATCGAGATGCCCGGCGCGCTGGAGGTTCCGACCGCCATATCCATCGCCCATGCCCAGGCCAATTTCGACGGGTTCGTGGCGCTTGGCTGCGTGATCCGGGGCGAGACCACGCATTACGAGACGGTCTGCAATGACAGCAGCCGGGCGCTGCAACTGCTGGGGCTGGACGGGGCCTGTATCGGCAATGGCATCCTGACGGTCGAGACCCGCGCCCAGGCGGAAGTGCGGGCCGATCCGGCGGCGCAGAACAAGGGCGGCGGCGCTGCGGCGGCGGCTTTGCACCTGATTGCGTTGACGCGGGCGATGGGGCGGCCTAAAGGCGGCATCGGATTCAAGCCGCGCGGCGAAGAGATTTTGATCGCGGGCGATGCAGAAGGACCACAAACCGCATGAGCACAGCGCCCCCCTCAGGCCCGAGCCGGGAAGAAAAACGCCAGATGAAATCGGCGGCGCGGCTTTATGCCGTGCAGGCGCTGTTTCAGATGGAGGCCTCGGGCCAGACTGTCGAAAAAGTGCGGGTGGAGTTTGAAACCTACCGCTTTGGCGAAGAGGTGGCGGGCGCGGCACTGGTCGAGGGCGATGTGACGCTGTTTCGCAAGCTGCTGGAAGATACCGTCAACTGGCAGGCCCCGATCGACCAGATGACCGACCGGGCGCTGGTGGAGAAATGGCCGATCGCGCGGATCGATCCGACCATCCGGGCGCTGTTTCGCGTGGCCGGGGCGGAGCTGACGCAATCGGACACGCCGCCACGCGTGGTGATCAACGAATATGTCGATGTGGCGCGGGCGTTCTTTCCCGAAGGGCGTGAACCCAAATTTGTGAATGCCGTGCTGGATCACATGGCGCGCGAAGCCAGGCCCGAGGCGTTTTGACCCCGCGCCATGTGACCCGATTACCGGTTGCCAAGACGTGGCTTAGCGCCCCTCGACCACGAAAAACCGGGTGTTTTTCTTGAGCCAGACAATGGTGAGCTGCGCGATGACGGCAAGGATGAACAGCGCGTGCAGGCCATAGGCCTGTGACAGCGCTTCTTCACCTTCGACATATGTTGACCCCAGCTCCAGCAGATAGATCAGGCTGATGGCCCCAAGCCAGGTCGGATGTTCGCGCCGCACCACGCTGCGCCATTTGAAGGGCAGGGCAGGGGGCTGCCAGTTGCGGAAAATGGGGATGAAGGCGGGCGTCTTGCTGGCCCAGTCGGTATAGGTCTGCCCGAAGGTCTTGACGAGAAACTTTTCCTCGGCGGCGATGATACGTTCGAAATAGATCACCAGGATCAGCGCCATGGCGACGCCCAGAAACAGGGTCTGCGGGTAAAGCGCGACGCCGATATAGGTGATCGCATTGCCCAGATAGAGCGGGTTGCGCAGCACCGAATAAATGCCGGTCGTGTTCAGTGAATTTGCCACCTGACCGCGCGTGTTGCGCCCCGATGTGCCGGCCGGGACATGCCCGACCGTATAGGCGCGAATGGCCAGACCGGCGAAGATCATGGTCAGGGTGATCGCCTCGTAAATCTCGCCGACAAATTCGCCGAACTGGATCTCGACCCGCTCACCGCGCCAGATCGCATAGGCCACGAAGGGCAGGAAAGCGCCCAGAACAAAACTGCGCCACCGAAACAGCGTGGCCCCGCTTTTGGCGAAATGGTCGTTCATCAACATGGGGTTACCTCTTTTTCGCGATCCTAGACAGAACGGCGTTGACGTAAACAAATAAAATTGGTCATGCGCTGTTCCCTGCCGTTTTTGCGGCCAGATTTTTCTGGAAAAATCTGTTTGGCGGAAGAATTTTCTGGAAAATTCTTCTATGCTTCGACGGTCGGGATCACCCAATCGGTTCCGCGCGCGGTGGTGATGTATTCGGGCCAGCGGAAATTGATCGGCGGGGCATAATCGCAAAGCGGGGCCAGCCAGTTGGTGCCACCGATACCGCCGCCGGTGCGGTCGCGGAATTCTTCCTGCGCCGCGGTCAACATGGCCGGGTCGGTCAGGCAATCGAGCGCCGTCATCGCCACCACCTGCGCCGCGACCCGCGTCATCGGATCAATGCAGGGGCCATGCCCGCCAAGCGCATTCATCGCCCAGGCCGGATAGGCGAAGCCGGGCGGGGCGGCCAATGCGGGGCGGCCCAGGTAAAGCCGCACCGTTGGCGCGTGCCAGCAATATTCGGTATAGTCATCGGATGTGAAATGGCGCTGCGCGGGGGCCAGGGTTTCGCGGATCCGGGCCTCGGCCTCTTCGGGGTCGATCAGCTCCGATATCATCGGCAGGAACGGCTCCGCCATTTCATCGAGGCCCAGCTCGTGTTGGATGGCGCGGGCGAAATCGGCGGCCTCTGCGCCCCATTGCGGCGCGCCGACGGTTTGCAGATTGGCATAGGTGGCGCGCGCCAAGATGTGGTTGGGCAGGCCGGGGCGTGATTTTGCCACCCAGTGCCTGCGCCAATTGCAATGGCAGAGCCGGGCCGCGGCTTCGGCGAAATGATCGAGGCCACGAATGATGTGATCGGCTTCCGCCACTTCGGAAATGCGGATGAAATACATGATCTGGGCCATCTGCGCCGGGATGTTATCGGCTGTGGCCTGGCCGTGGGCCAGAATGGTTTCATTCATCGACCAGCTTTGCCCCGGTGCCATGATATGTTCGCGCAAGCCCTTGGCCGATTGATACATCTGCACCATCGCGTCCGTTGCCCCCGGCGCGCGGGCAGCGGCGTGGCTGGCGGGAATGGGCGAGGCATCACCGCCCGCCATCCAGGTTTCCGGCGCATCGCAGGTAAATTCATAGATGACGCCATAGCCCACGCCGCAATGCGTATCCCACCGCACGGTGTTGCAATAGGGGGCCATGTAGAAGGGGTGAAAGCTGATCGCGGCATCGAGATCATCATAATAGCCCGCCGCCGCGTGGATCGGTTTTGAGCCGCGAAGCTTTTCGGCCGGTTCGCCGAAGAATTTGAGGCGGCCCCTGATGTCATGGGTCTGCATCGCGGATTTGGCGGCCAGAAACCCGCCAAGCGCGCCCATGCCAAGCGCCGAATGCGGATCGGTATGGCCACCGGCATGGGGGCCAAGCCCTGCGCGCGGCATCTGGCGTGGTTCGGCCGCCTGACAATTGCCGGGGATGCCATCATATTCGGCATAGGTGCCGATCGTCGGCCCGTCACCATTGGCCCATGTGGCGCAGAAGGCGGTGGGCATTCCGGCGGAGCCTTCTTCGACCTCGAACCCTTCGCGGCGCAGCAGATCGACATAGAAGGCGCAGGATCTGTATTCGCGCCATGCGGTTTCGCCGAAGTCCCAGATTGCCCGGGTCCAATCCGAGATCTCATCCATCCGGGCGGCAACGGATTTGCGTGCGGTTTCCTTTGCCATGTCCATTTTCGGTTCCCCCTTGGCGCAAGGCTATAGCACGTCTCGGAAAACATGACCCCCTTGACGCTGCCTGCAATCAAGGATTTCAACGCGGTCCAAGCGATGCACCCTGGCTCAGCTATTTTCAGAAGTGCTTTAGCCATCCGGGGTGGCCTGCGGCAAGCGAAATGCCTTGCAAATCGGGGTTGCGACGATTTCGACGCTTGCAGCCTGCGCGCGCGCTGCTAAGTTGATTGACAACGTCAAGGAGTGCCCATGATGCCCGCCCATATCCGCATGATCATGAAACACGCGGCCATCGGTTTTGGCATTTCCGGGGCCTTCACGGCGATGATCTTGTATTTCAACATCGCCAATCTGTGGCATCTGGTGACGAATACCGCTGAGGGACCGATTGCCGTGATCATGCTGGTGGTGTTTGGCGGGATCACATTCGGGTCGGTCCAGATCGGATATGTGATCATGACGATGGGCGATGTGGATGACACCCCCAAGGGCGGAAAGCGCGATGGCGTGCCGGCGTCGGATATGGTGGCAATCACGGTGCATCGCGCGCAACCCTCGCGGCGCGGTTAACGCGTATCGGGTTCTACCTGGGATAAACCGGGCCGCAATGCGGGTTCGCGCGTGTTCCTGCCTGCCCCGCGTCTTCGCGGATCCCAAGGGCGGCGCGAACGCCGCTGAGGACAGGAAATAATGCGGCGGGGCCACCACAACCGTGGGGGTGTCGAATTCCGGGGACCTGTATGTACAGGTGGGCACCAGGTAAACGGACCACGGTCCGAACAGAGCCAGCTCCCTTGGAATTGTTTAAGGCCGCTGGAATATTGCCCCATCACGGGAAGGGCAGACCCCGCCTGTGATCTGACATAGGGCGTGCAGGGGGCCGGGGCAAGGGGCGTCAGCCCCTGATGGGTCAGCGTGATGCGGCTGCCGCTGCCCGAGACCAGCGGCCCGATCATCGCCGATGCCTATGACGCGCTATAAAGTAAAACCTGCAGCGGCCCGGCGCAAAGTGCTGATCGGGAAATGCACCGGCATTGCCCGCAGGCCTGCCCCGTTCCGAAAACCGGGACAATTTAGAGCGCGTCGCGCCAAATCGAATTCACCGGCCGACCCGAACGCATTCGATTGCGCGAACGCTGCCTCGGTCCGGGTGATGAATGCTCGAATCCGATCAGGCGCGACGCGCTATAACTAAAATTGCGCTTCATCTTGGCAAAAATACCTCGGGGAGCGCGAGGGGCAGCGCCTCTCGCTCCCGGTCCTCCCGCCTTGTTCAGCGCCTGGCCCCCTTGCGCACCGCTTCGGCAGCCACACGCAGCTCTTCGGCGATTTCCAGCGCCTCTTCCGGCTCGAAATCCAGCGGCAGATCGACGCCTTCGGCTTCGACATAGATCCGCACCATCCCCATCGAGGTCGGCCCGATCTGCAAATTCGCGGCCATGTCGCTGTCACTGTTGATGCCCATGATACCCTCCGGCTGAACAGGAATAGCCCGCAGGTAACCTCCGGGCCGGGCTGCTTCAAGCGAAATTGCCCGACACACCGGATTGAAGCGATCCTGCCGACACATGATGACGACATGCAACCCCATGCCCGCCAGGCGTGAAAAGAGGCCGATCTGAGCTGACAGAAGGCTTGCAATCCATTGCGCGCTTGGGTATCCCCCGCGCCAGTGCCGCCTTAGCTCAGTTGGTTAGAGCGCTGGATTGTGGATCCAGAGGTCCCCCGTTCAAGCCGGGGAGGCGGTACCACCTTTCGTATCCCGGGCTCAGGCCGCCACATCCAGCCCGGTCACCGCGCCCTTGCCGTAATTCTGGCCGAACTCGGTGGCCATGAAATCGGCCAGTGCGACCTGTTCCTGGCGCACAAAACCTGCATTCGGCAAGCGGCCCATGCGCATCAGATCCATCACGCCGCAAACGCCCGAGGCGGTGGTGATCTGGATCGCGCTCCAGGTCTTGCCGCTGATCTCGCGTGCCACCGATTTGTTGATGAAACTTTTCTCGCGATATTCGCCGTCGATCCAGCCGGTGGCGGTGCAGAACACCAGCACCACATCCTGATCGGTGCGCGGCAGCGCCGTCTCGAACACGTCGCGCAGCAGGTCGCGGCGGCTTTCCAGGCGCAGATCCTTGAGCAGCAGCTTGATGATCTCGCAATGACCGGGATAGCGGATGGTGCGATAGGAGACGTGGCGCGCCTTGTCGGTCAGGGTCTCGGTCAGGGTGCCGAGCCCGCCGGATGTGTTGAAACATTCGTAATCGACGCCATCGACGCTGATCATGTCCAGATCCTGCAACGGGGCCGCCTTGGCGGGTTTGCCGTTTTCGATCACGTCGCAGGGGTTGCAATATTCGTTGATCAGCCCGTCGGTCGACCAGGTCAGATTGTATTTCAGCGCGTTGGTCGGATAAAGCGGCAGCGCGCCGACCCGCAGCGCCAGCGTGTCGAGCCTGTCGAATGTGGCGGCAAGGCTGGCCCCCGCGATGCCGACAAAGCCCGGTGCCAGGCCACATTGCGGCATGAAGGCGGTTTTGGCGTCCTTCGCCAGATCGCGCACCGCTTCGGTGGCGGTGACATCCTCGGTCAGGTCGAAATAATGCGCCCCCGCCATCTTGGCGGCCGCCGCAATCATGGGGGTCAGGAAAAACGGTGCCGCGCTGACCACCGCATCAAAGCCCGTCAGTGCCGCCGCCAGCGTATCGGTATCGCCGGCATCGACCTGCTGCACGTTGAACCCGGCTTTTTGCACCTTGGTCAGATTGGCCAGATCGGAATCGGCCAGTGTCACGGAGTAATTCGGCGAACGGTGCAGAAACTCGGCGATCATGGCACCGATCTTGCCCGCGCCCACGATGCAGACGGTCCAGTTGCGCATGGCTGGCCTCCTTTTTGGTGTTGCTTTTGACCAAGTCTGACGGCAAATGCGCGCCTGCGTCCCCCGCCGAATTGTCGGGTTTTGCGGAATTTCAGGCATTTTGCCGGATCAGTCAGGGCGTCTGTCTGACAGACCCCGCCTTTGTCGCGCGATCCGGTCTTCGGTATCGGCTTGCCTGCGATCAAATTTGCGCCCGAACACAACAGATGTGTTGGTGCGCACCACACCCGGTATTTCGCCGATCTCATCGACCAGAATGTCCAGATCCTCGATGCGCGGGGCCTCGGCCGACAGGAACAGGTCAAATTCACCATTGATCGAGAAACAGAGCTGAATTTCGGGATAGGTCGAGAGCCGTTGCAGGATCTTGCGGGTATCTTGTTGGCGGATTTCCAGAAACATCAGAATTTGCACGGTTTCTTCGCCGGGCGTGCGGCTGAGAACCACCGAATAGCCCGCAATCGTGCCGTCCTTTTCCATCCGTGCAATGCGTTCATGCACGGTCGAGCGGGCCACCTGCAGCTGCTGCGCTATATTCGTGGTGGACTCGCGCGCATTGCGTTGCAGGGCGCGGATGATGCGTCGATCCAGGGCGTCTCGCAT
>NZ_JBTUJH010000077.1:0-9094 GCF_058343375.1 Alterinioella sp. | reverse complement strand
CAGATTGATACCGGCAACCCCATCACCTGGGCCATCGCGGGTGCCCTCATCGCGCTGGCCGTGATAATCTGGCTGAGCCTGCGCTCGGGGGCTGCCGCCACCCGCGCCGCCCGCGCGGTTGAGCCTCTGGCGCATCAGATGGGCACGCTTGGCGGGCGGGTGCAGGCGCTGTCGGATGGACAACAGCAATTGGCGGGTGGGTTGACCCAGGTGTCAGAGCTGCAGGCGCGATCGCAGGCCCAGATGATGGAGGCCATGGAGCGCCGCCTTGAGGAAGTGCAGAAAAGCATGGGCGACACGCTGCACGGCACCTCGACCCGCACCGCGCGCAGCCTTGGCGAATTGCAGCAGAAGCTGGAACAGATCGACAAGGCGCAGGCCAATATCGAAAAGCTGTCGGGCGATGTGTTGAGCCTGCAGGATATCCTGTCGAACAAACAGCGCCGCGGCATGTTCGGGGAAATTCAGCTCAATGATATCGTCTCAAAAGCTCTGCCTCCGGATGCCTACAGTTTTCAGGCCACGCTATCGAATGGCAAACGCGCTGATTGCCTGGTCCATCTGCCCAATCCGCCGGGGTCGCTGGTGATTGACGCCAAGTTCCCGCTGGAGGCCTATGAGGCGCTGACCGTGGCCGATGGGCCGGAGGCGGTCAAACGCGCGCTGCGCGATCTGGGCGCGGCGGTGCGGGTTCATATCAAGGCCATATCCGAGCGCTATATCATCGAGGGCGAAACCGCCGATGGCGCGATCATGTTCCTGCCCTCGGAGGCGGTCTATGCCGAGCTGCACGCGCGTCTGCCCGAAGTGGTGCGCGCAGGCTTTGATGCGCGGGTCTGGATCGTGTCGCCCACCACCTGCATGGCCACGCTGAACACGATGCGCGCGATTCTGAAGGATGCACGCATGCGCGAGCAGGCCGGTGATATCCGCAAAGCGCTGCGACAGTTGCACCGCGATGTCGAGATCATCGGCGAACGGGCGGGCAAGCTGGAGACGCATTTGCGCCAGGCGGGCGAGGATGTCGACGGCATCCTGACCGCCAGCGCACGGGCCGGGAAACGTTCAGAGCGGCTGGATAATTTCGATTTTGAGGAACTGGCCCCGGAGACGGAGAGCACCGTGGTGCCGCTGCCGCGGGTTTAACGCGCGAAGATATCACTCAGGATCATTGCCATCTGGTCGGCATCCTCTTGCCGGAACGCATCCGGTTGATTGCTGTCGATATCAAATACCGCAATCAGATCGCCTGCGCCGTTCCAGACCGGCAGGACAAGCTCGGAGCGGGTGGAGGATGCGCAGGCGATGTGACCGGGGAAAGCATCGACATCGGCCACGATCTGCGCCTGTCCACTGCGCGCCGCCGCGCCGCAGACGCCGCGCGAGAACGGGATTTGAAGGCAGCCATGGCCGCCCTGATAGGGGCCGATCTTGAGCAGACCCGGTTCTGTGACCCGGTAAAATCCGGTCCAGTCAAAGCGGGTATCGGCATGGTGGATCTCGCAGGCGACGGTGGCCATCAGGGCGACATCATCGGTTTCACCGGCCGTGAGGCTGGCCAGGCTGCGCGCGAGGGTGGGGTAGTTTACATTCATCGGTTGCGGCCTTTGTTTGCGAGGGTTTCGTCGCCTTCGGCGCCGACCCGCGGGGGGATCCTCCCCCCGCCCCCCCCTGAGGTATTTTTTCCAAGATGAAAGGGTCAGAGGCGTTCAATGGCTATTGCGGTGCCTTCGCCGCCACCGATGCAGATGGCCGCGATGCCGCGTTTCAGGCCGCGTTTTTCCAGCGCGTTCAGCAGCGTTACCATGATGCGTGCGCCCGAGGCCCCGATCGGGTGACCAAGCGCGCAGGCCCCGCCGTTTACATTCACCTTGTCATGGTCGATGTCGAGATGCTGCATGAAGGCCATGGGCACGACGGCGAAGGCCTCGTTGACCTCCCACAGGTCGACATCGTGAACCTGCCAGCCAAGCCGCTTGAGCAGTTTTTGCGTGGCGGGCACGGGGGCTGTGGTGAACCAGCCGGGTTCCTGCGCGTGGCTGGCATGGTCCAAAATGCGGGCGCGGACCGGCCATCCCTGCGCCTGCGCCACCGTTTCGCGCGCCATCAGAAGCGCCGCTGCGCCATCTGAAATGGACGAGGAATTGGCCGCCGTCACCGTGCCATCCTTGCGGAAGGCCGGTTTCAGATGCGGGACCTTTTCGGGGCGCGCCTTGCCCGGCTGTTCATCCTGGGTGACCGTATCCCAGCCATCATGGACCCCTGCGATGACCGAGATATCGCCATGGCGGCCTTTGATCGAAACCGGCGTGATCTCATCCGCGAACGCGCCGCTGGCCTGTGCCGCTGATGCGCGGGCCAATGATTCGAGGGCGTAGCTATCCTGCGCGACACGGGTCAGCCCGAATCTGTCGGCGCAATCTTCGGCGAATGTGCCCATCAGGCGGCCCTTGGCATAGGCATCTTCGAGCCCGTCCAGAAACATGTGGTCGATGGTCTGGCCATGGCCGATGCGCGCCCCGCTGCGCATGTTGGCGATCAGATAGGGGGCGTTTGTCATGCTCTCCATCCCGCCTGCCACAATCACATCGGTGCCGCCAAGCGCCAATTGATCATGCGCGATCATCGCCGCCTTCATGCCCGAGCCACACATCTTGTTGAGCGTCGTGGCCGGAACCCCCTGACCCAGGCCCGCCTTGAAGCCCGCCTGCCGCGCCGGGGCCTGACCCTGGCCGGCCGGCAGCACGCAGCCCATCAGCAGCTCATCAACCTGATCCGGCGCGGCCCCCGCCTGCATCAGCGCGCCCTTGATCGCAACGCCGCCCAGATCTGAGGCCGTCACCCTGGAAAAACAGCCCTGAAAGCCGCCCATCGGTGTGCGCGCCGCGCCGCAGATGACCACGTTATCCATAAAATTCTCTCCTTTTCGAGCCACCCTCTCGATACCGTTTGGAAAGGATTGGCGTCTAGGGTTTTCCGCAGATTAGGAAAGGATGCCGCATTGGAAATAACATGTGAAACGCAAGGGCCTGTTTGCATCATGCGGGTCGAAAGCGACCGGATCGACGCCGCTATTGCCATCCAGTTCAAGGATATGTTCCGCGATTTGGCCGCCGGAGTGGCTGGCCCCGTGGTGCTGGATCTGGGGCGTGTGACCTTCCTTGACAGCAGCGGGTTGGGTGCGGTCGTGGCGGCGCGCAAACTGCTTGGCACGGACCGGACGCTGGAACTGGCGGGGCTGAACCCGGCGGTAGAAAAGGTGATGCAGTTGACGCGCATGAACACCGTCTTTCCGATCCATGCCAGCCGCGATGCAGCGCTTGCCGCGCATGGCGTGGCCCCCGCCGCATGACCGATCTGGCATTTGTCTCTGGCTGCCCGCCTTCGGGGGCAGCCGCGCCCATTATCGGCTGGTGCCACCGGATGGATATCACCGCGACACGGGATCAGGTCAGCCTGGCTCTGATCCGGCTGAACCAGCAATTGATCGGCCTTGGCCTTGAACCCGACGCGCTGATTCGAATGGAACTGGTGTTGGCCGAAGTTATGAACAACATTGTCGAACATGCCTTTTGCGATACCGGCCACGGTGAAATTGCGCTTGAGACGTCGGTTCACAGCAACACGATCTGGTGCCACCTGACCGATGGCGGTCGTCCGATGCCGGGCGGAAAACTGCCGCCGGCCCGGCGCTACGATCTTGGCGCAATGGACATGCTGGACCTGCCCGAAGGCGGGTTTGGCTGGGGCCTGATCCGCGATCTGACCAGCAGCCTGGCCTATAATCGCAGCGGGGCACAGAACCGCCTGACATTCTCGATTGATCTCGATTACTGAACAATGTGAGGCAGAACGCATCATCGTTTCCGGCCCGCGTTAACCTTTCGCAAAATCACCACATTTGATCCCCATCAATGCCGGGAATCGCGGCCATGTAACAAAGCGTAGCTGCATTAGCTTCCCTCGGTGCCGTGTCTAAAAGCCCCCACCCAGTGGCGCGGTTCCGAGGACTTCCCCTTCCCTCCTCTTGCCAGTCCCGACAATTCCCCTACAGCGTTTTGCGTTTTATCCGAGACATTCATATCATCTTTGCCGACGAGGCAGCGATTGGGGTTGCGATCGCGTTCGGCGGCAAAGATGATTCACATCAAACGCAATGCGCTCTAGGTTTGCCCGAAAGCGGTGAACGGGGGATGATATGCGCGATTTTCACATGCCGGGCCGGTCGGCTGTATTTGCCGAGAACGGGCTTTGCGCCACGTCGCATCCGCTGGCCGCAAAGGTTGCCATCTCTTTGCTGGAGGCGGGCGGCAACGCCGTTGATGCCGCGATCGGTGCTGCCGTTCTGTTGGGGATATGCGAACCGCAGAGCACCGGGATCGGCGGTGATTGCTTTGCTCTGGTCAAGCGACCCGACAGCGACCAGATTATCGGGCTGAACGGCTCGGGCCGCGCGCCCGCGGGTCTGGATGGCGCAGCGTTGCGGGCCGCCGGTCATTTGAAAATCCCGCAACACCACCCCGCCGCCGTGACAATGCCCGGCGCGGTTGACGGGTTTTGTCGGCTGCATGGTGATCTGGGGCGGCTCGATCTGGCCGAAGTGCTGGCCCCCGCGATCCATTATGCTCAGGCCGGCGTGCCGGTAGCCCCGCGTGTGGGGTTCGATTGGCGGGCCGCGCCTGACCTGCTGCATGGCCGGGCGCGCGATTTCTACCTGCTGAACGGCAAACCCGCTAAACCCGGAGCGATGTTTCGCGCGCCGGGCCAGGCCGAAGTTCTGCGCCGCATCGCATCTGAGGGGCGCGCCGGGTTCTATGAGGGCGAGGTGGCCGAGGATATCATCGCCTCGCTCAGCGCGCTTGGCGGCAGCCACACCCTGGATGATCTCAGCGCCACCAGATGCGACTACGTCACCCCGGTCAGCACGCAATACAGGGGTGTAGAGCTGATCGAGCTGCCCCCCAACGGGCAAGGGGCAACGGCGCTTTTGCTGGCCAATATCCTGAGCCATTTTGACATGTCAGGCCTGGACCCTTTGGGGGCCGCGCGCGCCCATATCGAGGCCGAGGCCACCAAACTGGCCTATGATTCGCGCAATCGGATCGTCGCGGATTTTGACCACACGACCCGCCTGGCCCAGATGCTGGACCCGGAAACGGCCAAGAACCTGGCCGCCATGATCGACCCGCGCCGCGCCATGCCGGACCCGCAGCCAATGGCCGAAGGCGTGCATAAGGACACTGTTTATATCACCGTGGTCGACCGGGACCGGATGGCGGTGTCGTTGATCTATTCGATCTTCTCTGCCTTTGGCGCGGGGCTTGCATCAGATCGGTTCGGCATTCTGTTCCACCATCGCGGCACTGGGTTCAACCTGGAAAAGGGCCACCCGAACGAGGCCGGTGGCGGCAAACGGCCCTTGCACACGATCATCCCCGGTTTTCTGCGCGAGGCGGATGGTGCACTGACGCCCTTCGGGGTCATGGGTGGGCAATATCAGGCCACCGGGCACACGCGGTTCCTGTCCAATATGGTCGATTTCGGGATGGGTCTGCAGACAGCCATCGACGCGCCGCGCTGCTTTGCCGAACCGGCGGGGTTGAAAATCGAACGCGGCTACTCTGCCGATATTCGCCAGCAACTGGCCGATATGGGGCACAGGCCGGTCATTCCAGACGCCCCCATCGGTGGCGCACAGGCCATTCGGATCGACGCGAAAAATGGCGTGTTGCAAGGCGCATCGGATCCGCGCAAGGACGGCTGCGCGCTTGGCTACTAAAGCACTTCTGCGAATACCCGCCCCGCCCTGTGGCATCAGTTCAGGCGAAATTCCAGCGGATAGCGGCCATCCTCGAAATCGCCGAAAAGCTCTTCCAATTCGGGGTGATCGACGGGTTCACCGGTTCGGTCAGGCTCGAGATTCTGTTCCGACACATAGGCCACATAGTAGCTTTGGTCGTTTTCGGCCAACAGGTGATAGAAAGGCTGCGCCCGCGACGGCCGCGACCCTTCGGGAATCGCATCATACCATTCTTCGGTATTTGAAAATTCTGGATCGACATCAAAAATTACCCCGCGAAACGGGTGCTTACGATGCTTGACGACCTGGCCGAGCGTAAATTTTGCGCGCGTTTTCAGCATGCGACTTCGTCCTTTTACCCCCCCACCTAAACCGGGGCGGGGCGGCTTGTCCATCCGGGCATCATCAAATTTATGGGAAACAGATTGTAGAATTTGGCCTGTCTGCGCAGAGAAGCCCAGCCCCCGGGAGGTTGTGCCCGCCATAGCCCGGTTGGCCGGAATGCGCCCCTGTCTGGCAGCGGCATTCGCGGCCATCACTGGGCAATTTTCTGCCCGCGCCGCCAGTTTGCGGGCCTTCCTGCGCCAAACCCGTTCCCTCGACCGAAAAAATCAGGTAAACTGCTGCAAATAAAAAATATATGAGCAGGCAAACAAAACATATGAATCGCGCCCTTTTTCTGGTGCTCGCGCTGGTCCTCGCGGCCTGCGGCGGTGCCCCCCCGCCCCCACGCAATCTGGATAATGCCTGTGTGCTGATCCAGGAACGCCCCGATATCTACCGCGCCATGCGCCAGACTGAACGGCGGTGGAACACGCCCATTTACGTACAAATGGCAATAATGTACCAGGAAAGCCGGTTCGACAGCGACGCCCGCCCACCCTATCGCTTTGCCGCTGGTGTCATTCCGATGGGGCGCCAAAGCTCGGCATTGGGGTATTCACAGGCGCTGAATGGCACCTGGGACGAATACCGCCAAGCCACCGGCAACAGGCGCGCGCGGCGCACCAATATCGGCGACGCAACCGATTTCATGGGCTGGTACATGAACCAATCGGTGACCCGAAGCGGCGTGGCGCTGACCGATGCGCGCAACCAGTATCTGGCCTATCACGAAGGGCATGCGGGCTTTAACCGTGGCAGCTATAATGCCAAGCCGTGGCTGTTGCGGGTCGCCAGCGGGGTCTCGGAACGCGCGGCGACATATCAGAGCCAACTGGCAAGCTGCCGGCGTTAATCATCGTCGATCAGGCCGCGTTCGCGCATTTCGGCGGGGATGTTGAACTGGCGTGACGGGATCGCGGCACCCTGCGTCAATTCGCCCAGAATCACCGTCGTGCGAAACCCGTTCGCGTCGGTGATCACCCATTGCCGCAACTCGATCGGATCGGCGGTAAACACCATGGCGATCTGACCGATATCCGGGTCGTCGGGGTCTTGTGCCACCACGCGGGTGGCGGTGCCGTCATCCTCATGGGCGATAATCATGTCGGACCGGCCAAGATCGACATTGCGCGCCAGAATCAGGTTCAGCGGCGTCCGGCGCAGCGGGTATTGCTCGGGCGGTGTGTTCGACCGCCCGTCAAAGATTGCCACCTGGCCGCCGCCGGCAATCACCAGCAGATCTTCGTCGCCATCATATTCGAACCGCATCCGACCGGGGCGCTGCATGTAAAGCGTGCCGGTGGCAATCGCGCCATCATCACTGATCTGGGTGAACGCGGCTTCGGCGGTGCGGATATTGTTGATGTAATCCGACAGATCCGACAACGGGATCGCCTGGGACAGAGCGGGAAATGCGGTGGCGGCCGAAATCGCCGCAGCAAGAAAGATGTGTTTCATGGCACCTATCTAATCACCCCTGAGGGGATTTGCACCTCACGCTGGCGCGATCCGGCGCATTATTGCTCGGGCAACAGCACCTCGCGCTTGCCGACATGATTGGCCGCCGAGATCAACCCCTGATCCTCCATCTGCTCGACCAGACGCGCGGCCTTGTTATAGCCGATGGCCAGTTTGCGCTGGATATATGAGGTGGAGCATTTGCGATCCCTGACCACAATCGCCACGGCGGAATCATATAGCGCATCTTGCGAATTGGTGTTGCCGCCCAGGCCAAGCACCGCGTCGATATCGCTTTCGCGATCCTCGTCGGGGCCGTCCAGAACCGAGGCCACGTAATCCGGCGCGCCAAAGCTTTTCAGATGGCTGACGATCTCTTCGACCTCTTCATCGCTGACAAAAGGCCCATGGATCCGGGTGATTTTCGACCCCCCCGCCATATAGAGCATATCGCCCATTCCCAGCAGCTGTTCGGCCCCCTGTTCGCCCAGAATCGTGCGGCTGTCGATCTTGGAGGTGACGTGGAACGAAATCCGGGTCGGGAAATTGGCCTTGATGGTGCCGGTGATGACATCGACCGAGGGACGCTGTGTGGCCATGACAAGATGAATGCCCGAGGCCCGCGCCATCTGTGCCAGGCGCTGGATGCAGGCCTCGATCTCTTTGCCCGCGACCATCATCAGGTCGGCCATTTCATCGACGATGACGACGATATAGGGCATCTTTTCGGGGATGGATTCCTCGGTCTCGAATACCGGTTCGCCGGTTTCGTCGTCAAAGCCGGTCTGCACCGTGCGGGTGAACAGCTCGTTCTTGCCCAGCGCATCGGCCACCCGGCTGTTATAGCCATCAATATTGCGCACGCCCATCCTGGACATCTTGCGATAGCGCTCCTCCATCTCGCCCACGACCCATTTCAACGCGACAACCGCCTTTTTCGGGTCGGTGACAACCGGCGACAGAAGATGCGGAATACCGTCATAGACGCTAAGCTCCAGCATCTTGGGGTCGATCATGATCAATCGGCATTCCTCGGGCGACAGCTTGTAAAGCAGGCTCAGAATCATCGTGTTGATGGCCACGGATTTACCCGAACCGGTGGTGCCCGCAATCAAAAGGTGGGGCATTTTTGCCAGGTTCGCCACGATCGGGTCGCCGCCGATATCCTTGCCAAGCGCCAGAGGCAGCTTCTGGGTGCCATCGCCGTAATCGCGGCTCGCCAGAATTTCCCGCAGCACTACTTTTTCACGCTGCACATTGGGCAGTTCGATGCCGATCACCGACCGTCCCGGCACGGTCGAAACGCGCGCAGACAAGGCCGACATGGACCGCGCGATATCATCGGCCAGGCCGATGACGCGGCTGGCCTTCAGGCCGGGGGCCGGTTCAAGTTCATACATGGTGACAACGGGGCCGGGGCGGACCGAGACAATCTCGCCCTTCACGCCGTAA
>NZ_JBTUJH010000076.1:0-8936 GCF_058343375.1 Alterinioella sp. | reverse complement strand
AACATTGGCCGGACCTGTCAGGCGGGTAAATGGATATTGTTCCATCACCTTCATATTCAGCGCCACATCGACCGTCATTTCACCATCATATTCAAAATCGACACCAATCCGGTCCAGCACGGCGGGGGCCTGGTGCATCTTCTCGGCCCGTTCCGACACCGGGTATCCGTAAGTTGAGAAGCTGACGAACGCGACGCGCGGTTCGATCCCCAAACCGCGCGCTACCGCCGCGCCACGCCGGGCAATCAAGGCGAGATCTTCGGCTTCGGGCCACTCATGAACCAGCGTATCGCAGATCAACACGATACGGCCCTTGTGAAACAGCGCCGTCACCCCGACAGCCCCATCTTCTGCAGCGGCATCAAACACATGGCCAATCAGACCCAGAACATGCGCGGATTTCCGGGTCGCTCCGGTGACCAGACCATCGCCATGGCCATGCGCCAGCATCAGGGAGGCAAATACATGCCTGTCGCGCGCCGCCAGACGGTGAATATCCTGCCCGTCAAACCCTTTGCGTTGCAGCCGCTGATAAAGGAAGGATTTGTAGCTGTCCAAATGGTCGGTATTGGCGGCATTGACGATCTCCAGCTCACTCAGAGCATCCCCCAGCCCGACGCTTTCCAGCTTGGCCTTCACATCCGTCTCGCGTCCCACCACGATGGATTTGCCCATCCCGTTGCGCTGGTATGCGACAGCGGCCCGCAGCACCCTAATTTCATCTCCTTCGGCAAATATCATCCGCGCCTGCGCGGCCCGCGCCCGCGCGTTGATGCCGCGCAATATCGAAGCCGTTGGATCCATTCGCGCCTTGAGGGTCTGGGAATAGGCCTCAAGATCCAGGATCGGCCGCCGCGCCACGCCGGTATCCATACCCGCCCGTGCAACAGCGGTTGGAATCGTATGGATCAGGCGCGGGTCAAACGGGGTTGGAATGATGTAATCCCGGCCAAAGCTCAGCTTGCGGCCATAGGCCATGGCAACCTCATCGGGCACATCATCGCGGGCAAGTGCGGCCAAGGCTTCGGCGCAGGCGATTTTCATCTCGTCATTGATGGCACGGGCGTGAATATCCAGCGCGCCTCGAAAAAGGTAAGGAAAGCCCAGAACATTGTTCACCTGGTTGGGGTAATCCGAGCGCCCGGTGGCCACGATAGCGTCAACCCGCACCTCATGGGCTTCTTCCGGGGTAATCTCCGGATCCGGGTTTGCCATGGCGAAGATCACCGGGTTATCGGCCATCGACTTGACCATATCCTGCGTCACCGCGCCTTTCGCCGACACCCCCAGAAACACATCCGCGCCGCGCATCGCATCGGCAAGGTTGCGCAGGTCGGTATCGATGGCATGAGCCGATTTCCATTGGTTCATGCCTTCGGTGCGGCCCTGATAGATCACCCCCTTGGTGTCGCACATGATGCAATTTTCGTGTCGCGCACCCATCGTCTTCAACAGTTCGAGGCAGGCGATCCCTGCGGCACCGGCCCCATTGACGACGATCTTCACATCCTCGATCTTTTTTCCCGAAATATGCAGCGCGTTGATCAAGCCGGCGGCGCAGATGACGGCGGTGCCATGCTGATCATCATGAAAGACGGGGATATCCATCACTTCTTTCAGGCGCTGTTCGATGATGAAACATTCGGGGGCCTTGATGTCTTCCAGATTGATGCCGCCAAAAGTCGGGCCCATCAGGCGCACGGCATTGATGAATTCATCGGGGTCTTCGGTGTCCAGCTCGATATCGATCGAATTGACATCCGCGAAGCGCTTGAACAGAACCGCCTTGCCCTCCATCACCGGTTTTGACGCCAGCGCCCCCAGATTGCCCAGGCCCAGAACCGCCGTGCCATTCGAGATCACCGCCACCATGTTGCCCTTGGACGTATAGTCATAGGCCGTTTCGGGGTTTTCGGCGATGGCTTCACACGGCGCGGCAACACCGGGCGAATAGGCCAGGCTGAGATCGCGCTGCGTGGTCATCGGCACCGAAGCCTGGATGTCGATCTTGCCCGGTCGCGGTTCCAGATGGAATGACAGGGCCTCTTCGCGGGTGATCTTGGTCGTGTTTGCCATGGGTCCGGTGCTTTCTTTGGGCTTCAGCCCCGATGTCATACCGAGCCGCGCCTGTTACCTCAACCAAAGGCTTTTGCGACCTTTTACACGCGCCCGGCAATGGGTAGGGTTTGCGACAGGACCGTGGGGGAATTGATGAGCGCGCAAGTGACGCCGATGATGGCGCAGTTTCTGGAAATCAAGGCGCAGCACCGCGATGCGCTGTTGTTCTACCGGATGGGCGATTTCTACGAGATGTTTTTTGACGATGCCGTGGCCGCGGCTGAAGCACTGGATATCGCGCTGACGAAACGGGGCAAGCATCAGGGCCAAGACATCCCGATGTGTGGTGTGCCGGCGCATTCGGCCGACAAGTATTTCCTGACCCTGATTCGCAAGGGATTCCGCGTTGCGGTCTGCGAACAGATGGAAAACCCCGCCGAGGCCAGGAAACGCGGTTCCAAATCGGTGGTGCGGCGCGAAGTCGTTCGCCTTGTCACCCCCGGCACTTTGACCGAGGACAGTTTGCTGGAGGCGCGCAGCCACAATTTCCTGGCTGCTTATGCCGATGTCAGAGGAAAAGGCGCTTTGGCCTGGGCCGATATTTCCACCGGGGCGTTTCATGTGATGGCCTGCCCATTGGTGCGGTTGGCCCCCGAGCTTGCCCGCCTTGACGCCCGGGAAGTTCTGGTTGCCGACGGGCTGGATGCCGATGCCATGCAAGTGATCAAACAAAGCGGTGCCGCGGTGACACCGCTATCGCCCGCCAGTTTTGACAGCCGATCGGCAGAGACCCGGATTCAGGCTCTGTTCCAAGTGAAATCACTGGATGCATTCGGAAAATTCACCCGCTCGGACCTGTCTGCCATGGGGGCGGTGATCGATTATCTGGAGATTACCCAGAAAGGAAACCTGCCGCTTTTGCGCCCGCCTGTTGCGCAGGCCGCGCAAAGGATGATGCAAATTGACGCCGCCACCCGCCGCAACCTGGAACTGACCACGGCCTTGTCGGGCGGGCGGGCCGGATCACTGCTGGCCACGATTGACCGCACCGTTACCTCTGCCGGGGGTCGGCTGCTGGAGCGGCGGCTTTCCAGCCCATCCACGCAGGTTGATGTAATTGCGCCACGACACCAGGCGATTGCCTGTTTCATCGACCATGACAATCTGGCCGAAGATCTGCGCATTTCCTTGCGCCGGGTTCCCGACATGGACCGGGCCCTGTCACGCCTGTCGCTGGACCGGGCCGGACCCCGCGACCTGGCCGCCATTCGAAACGGGCTGACCGAGGCCCGCCTGATCCACTCCACGATGGGTAGGGCCGATCTTCCGCCGCTGCTGCGGGATGCGGCAGACGCGCTAATCGGGCATGATGAATTGATCGACCTTCTGGAACGGGCCCTGATCGCCGAGCCGCCGCTATTGGTGCGGGATGGAGAATTCATCGCCAGTGGATATCATGCGGATCTGGATGAAACCCGGAAGTTGCGTGATGAAGGGCGCGGTGTAATTGCACGGATGCAGGCCGACTATGCCAAGGTAACCGGTGTTCAATCGCTGAAGATCAAACACAACAATGTTCTGGGATATTTTATCGAAACAACGGCAACACACGCACAGAAAATGCTGTCGCCGCCGCTGTCGGAACAGTTCATCCACCGCCAGACCACCGCCAATCAGGTCCGGTTTACCACCGTGGACCTGTCCGAACTGGAAACCCGGATTCTGAATGCCGGTAACCGTGCGTCAGAGATTGAAAAGACCCTCTTTCAGTCTCTGACACAGGCAGTATTGAACCAGCACGAGGCCATCAGCGCTGCCGCCGCCGCACTGGCGGAGGTTGATGTTTCGACCTCGCTGGCCACTCTGGCCAGGCAAGAGAACTGGGTGCGCCCGGTGATTGATGACAGTCGCGATTTTGTGATCGCAGACGGGCGGCATCCGGTCGTTGAACGCAGCCTGCAGAAAACAGGCGAACCCTTCATCACCAATGATTGCACCCTTTCGGCCAAGCCCGACCATGCCGCACTGATTCTGCTGACCGGCCCCAACATGGCGGGAAAGTCGACTTTCCTTCGCCAAAATGCGCTGATTG
The DNA here is from genome assembly GCF_058343375.1 of Alterinioella sp. Classification (NCBI taxonomy): domain Bacteria; kingdom Pseudomonadati; phylum Pseudomonadota; class Alphaproteobacteria; order Rhodobacterales; family Paracoccaceae; genus Alterinioella; species Alterinioella sp. Next base: position 4,786 of record NZ_JBTUJH010000076.1, on the reverse strand, counting down.
CGATCCTTGCCCAGATGGGCTGCTATGTGCCTGCGACCGAGGCAAGGATCGGGCTGGTGTCACAGGTCTTCAGCCGCGTCGGCGCATCCGATGATCTGGCGCAGGGGCGGTCGACCTTCATGGTTGAGATGGTGGAAACCGCGGCGATCCTCAATCAGGCCGATGACCGCGCTTTGGTGATATTGGATGAGATTGGCCGTGGCACGGCAACCTATGATGGCCTGTCAATCGCCTGGGCAACGCTGGAACATCTGCATGATGTCAACAAATGCCGCGCATTATTTGCCACCCATTATCATGAGATGACGTCACTGGCAGACCGGATGGAGGGGGTCGAAAACGCCACCGTCGCGGTGCGCGAATGGGAAGGTGACGTCATTTTCCTGCACGAGGTCCGCCCCGGCGGCGCAGATCGGTCCTATGGTGTGCAGGTCGCAAAGCTGGCCGGATTGCCGCCAGCCGTGGTTTCACGCGCGCAATCGGTGCTTGAGGCCCTGGAAAAAGGCGAGCGGGAGGGCGGTAACAGAAAAATGGCGCTGATCGACGACTTGCCGCTGTTCTCAGTGAACCCGCAGCCTGTCGTGCAACCTGCCAGGCAATCGAAACTGACCGATAGGCTGAAAGACATACATCCCGACACGCTGTCGCCCCGGGATGCATTGGATCTGATCTATGAACTGATCGAGTTGAGCGAAGATTAGGTGTCAGGGTTCGACGACACACCCACCTGCGCGGGACGCAGCAGCCGATCATGCAGCAAAAACCCTGCAGCCATGACCTGAATGATCTCGCCTTTCTTCGTGCCGGGTATCGGGGCCTCGAACATTGCTTCATGTTCCTGCGGGTTGAACGTATCGCCCACCTCGGGAACGATAGGCGTCATGCCGTGTTTGGTAAACACATTCAGCAGCTCGCGCAGCGTCAGTTCAACGCCCTCGATCACGCCCGCCTCTACTTCGTTTTCTTCTTTGTTGGCAGCTTCTAGCGCGCGGTAGAGATTGTCGTAAACCGGCAGCAGATCGCGTGACATTCGCGCACTTCCGTATTGTTCAGCCTCGCGCCGGTCACGATCGGCGCGTTTGCGGACATTCTCGGATTCCGCCAGTGTCCGCAGCAACCGGTCCTTCAGCTCATCACGTTCGGCCTGCAACAGCTCCAGTTCGGTCAGGCCCGGCTCGGCCAAGTCTGGCTCGGCGGTGATATCGATCGGGTCTTCATCCGCAAGCGCCGCCTCGATCTCCGCTTCGATGGACTCGGGATCGTCCAGAAACATGTCGTCCTTGGGTTCAGCCATTCTCAAACCTCATATCCCTGATCGGCGATCAGCTTGCCGACCAGTTGCGCCGTGTAATCAACAATCGGAACGATCCGGCCATAATTCAGCCGCGTAGGCCCGATGACGCCAACCGCTCCGATGATCTTTCGATCAGCGTTCATATATGGGGAAACCACCAGAGAGGAACCCGAAAGTGAGAAAAGTTTGTTCTCGGAGCCGATAAAAATGCGCACACCTTCGCCGTGATCGGTCAGTTCCAGAAACTCCGCGATATCGCGCTTGCGTTCGAGATCGTCAAACAGGCTGCGTATGCGGTCAAGTTCCTCGGATTCCGGCCCCGAATCGAGCAATTGCGAGCGCCCGCGCACAATCAGCCGCTCGGTGCGGTCACCTTCATTTTCCCACATGGCGCTGCCGCTTTCGATCAGGTCGCGCGCCAGGGCGTCAATCTCCTGACGCCGCTCGTTTACCTCGGTCTCCATCACAAGACGCAGCTCGGAAACCGTCTTTCCCTCGGCCAGAGCATTGAGGAAATTCGCCGCTTCGCGCATCGAACTGGGGGTTTGGCCCGGCGGCGGTGTAAAGACACGGTTCTCGACATGGCCATCGGCAAATACCAGCACGACAAGCGCCCGATCAGGCGCAAGCGACACAAATTCGACATGCCGAATCGGGGCTTCGTGTTTTGGCGTCAGGACAAGACTGGCCCCTTGCGTGACCTTGGACAGGGCAGACCCGAGCCGGTCCAGTTTATGCGCCACATCCGCGTCATTGCCGCCAAGCGTGGCATCCAAACGTTCACGATCGACGCTGGTCAGATCGCCGACCTCCAGCAACCCGTCAACAAACATCCGCAACCCCAATTGCGTCGGCACGCGCCCGGCCGAGACATGCGGGCTGTCAAGCAGGCCAAGATATTCCAGATCCTGCATCACGTTGCGGATCGTCGCGGCGGAGACCTGCTCCGACAGGCTGCGAGTCAGGGTGCGGGACCCCATCGGAGCGCCGGTATCCAGATAGCCTTGAACCACCCGGCGAAACACCTCGCGGGAGCGGTCATTCATTTCGGCCAGTATCTTTGCGGTTTCTGACATCGTGATGGGCCTTTTCAGGTCCGAAACATTTAGCGGTCTGTGCGCGGCAAGGTCAATCGGGGTTGCGCCAGGCAGGGCCAAAGGATTATCCCCAAGCCAGACCATATGCCAGGAGACAGATATGCGCCCGTCCGGCCGAAACCTAGACCAAATGCGCCCAATTTCGATTGAAACCGATGTAACGCGCTATGCTGAAGGCTCCTGCCTGATCAAATGCGGCAACACGCATGTGTTGTGCACCGCATCACTGGAGGAACGCGTGCCGCCCTTTCTGCGCAATACCGGGCTTGGTTGGGTCACGGCCGAATACGGCATGTTGCCGCGGGCCACACATACGCGCATGAGGCGTGAATCCGCAGCCGGCAAACAATCTGGAAGAACTCAAGAAATTCAAAGACTTATCGGCAGATCACTGCGGGCCGGGATCGACCGGGTGGCCTTGGGTGAACGCCAGATCACAGTCGATTGCGATGTCATTCAGGCCGATGGCGGCACAAGATGCGCGGCCATCACCGGTGGATGGGTCGCCTTGCGGATCGCCGTGAACAAATTGATCAAGGCCGGTGATGTCATCTCGGACCCGATTGTTGATCATGTCGCCGCTGTCTCATGTGGGGTGTTTGCGGGGCAACCGGTGCTGGATCTTGACTATGATGAAGATAGCGAGGCCGGAACGGACGGAAATTTTGTCATGACCGGCGGTGGCCAGATGATCGAGCTGCAAGCCAGCGCCGAAGGGGCCACCTTCAGCAAGGACCAGTTCACACAGCTTATGGCGCTGGCCGACAAGGGTGTGGCTGAATTGGTCGCTGCCCAATTGGCGGCCACCTCCTGATGCGTCGGTTCACCGGCGATACCCTGCTGATTGCCACGCATAATCAGGGCAAGCTGGATGAGATTGCGCAATTGCTGCGACCTTTGGGTATTTCCGTTACCTTTGCCAAGGCACACGGCCTGCCAGAGCCTGAGGAAACCGGCACAACCTTTGTCGAGAATGCCCGTATCAAAGCGCATGCTGCCGCTGCCGCCACCGGTCTGCCCGCGCTTGCCGATGATTCCGGGATCGAAATTGACGCGCTTGGCGGTGCCCCGGGGGTCTATACCGCCGATTGGGCCGAGACAGGCGACGGGCGGGATTTCGATTTGGCGATGACCACCACGCATCGAAAACTGATCGTTTCCGGGGCCCCCGCCCCCCATTCCGCGCGGTTTTGCTGCACGCTGGTCCTTGCCTGGCCAGATGGCCATGACGAGGTCTTTCCCGGTGTGATGGCGGGGCAGATTGTCTGGCCTATGCGCGGGGATCAGGGTCATGGCTATGATCCGATTTTTCAACCAGAAGGCTATGTTAGAACCTTCGGTGAGATGGATCGGTGGGAAAAGAACAAGATCAGCCACCGCGCTGATGCGTTCCGCAAGCTTGTTGCCGCCCTTGGCCATTGAGACCCGGCATGAAGGCGGCTTTGGCCTTTACCTGCACTGGCCATTCTGCCAATCGAAATGCCCCTATTGTGATTTCAACTCGCATGTTTCGGCATCAATTGATCAGGATCGGTGGAAGCGCGCCTATCTGTCTGAAATCAGGCGCTGCGCCGCAGATACCAAGGGCCGGTGTCTGGATACGGTGTTCTTTGGCGGCGGAACGCCATCCCTGATGGACCCGGACCTTGTTCATGCGATTCTTGACGAAATCAGACAGGGTTGGCGGCTATCGAACAGCTTTGAAGTCACGCTTGAGGCCAATCCAGGTTCGGTCGAGGCCAGCCGCTTTGCCGGATATCGCGATGCCGGTGTCAATCGTGTCTCTTTGGGTGTTCAGGCCCTGAATGATGATGATCTGCGCCGTCTTGGTCGATTGCATACAGCCTCTGATGCAATCGCTGCGTTCGAAACCGCCCGGGCAGTCTTTGATCGCGTTAGTTTTGACCTGATCTATGCCCGCCAGAATCAAACGCCGCAGAATTGGCTGGCTGAGCTGAAACAGGCTCTGAACATGGCGGTAGACCACCTTTCGCTTTACCAGTTGACGATCGAGGACGGCACAGCATTCGGGGATCGGTTCGCACGCGGGGGATTAAAGGGCCTACCGAGCGATGACAGAGCCGCGGAAATGTATCTGGCCACGCAGGAGGCCTGTGACACTGCCGGTTTGCCTGCCTATGAGATTTCCAACCACGCCCGTGATATGTGCGAAAGCCGTCATAACCTGATCTACTGGCGCGGTGGTGACTATATCGGAATCGGCCCCGGTGCGCATGGGCGACTGACGAACGCCGCGGGCCGGTTTGCCACTGAAACCCTGTCTTCGCCGTCTTTGTGGCTTGTTCAGGTCGAAAAAACCGGATCGGGCAATCTGTCCAGTGAACTAATTTCCGGCCCGGATCAGGCGGTCGAATACCTTATGATGAGCCTGCGA